>CAMHPW010000020.1 GCA_946187095.1 uncultured Clostridia bacterium
CTTCTTCAGAATGCTCTTCTTCAGAATGCTCTTCTTCAGAATGCTCTTCTTCAGAATGCTCTTCTTCAGATTCTTCTTCGGACGGTTCCGGAGGCATCTGATAATAGCTGTCAAGCTGACCTTTCGCTTCACTGAGCAGTGAATCTATCTCATATTCGCTTGTGGCATTTCTGATCTCGCTTCTGAATTCATCTATGATACCGTACATTTCATTCCGGTCGCTCTCATAGTAGAGTGACATATCGCTGATATACGTTTCAAGTTCATAGACGGCATTTGTCTTCTGCTTTTCAAGCGGATCGGAACCCTGCTTTACTCTGTAATCCGTATTGATATAATCCCTTGTGACAGTCTGATTCTTGAAATTGAAGGTAAATGCCTCATATCTTACGTCATCGATCATGACAACGACTGTTTTCTGATGATTCTTTGCCCCTTCAGGCTCAAGATAGATGCTCTTTTTGAAGCCGTAGGCAGGTTTGCCGGAAACTTCCTCCGCTTTGACGGCATCTACATAGATCGTCACTTTGATCTCCGCATATTCATCCTGCGGCAGATCGATAAACTGTTCCATGCCTCTGATGATCTTGCTGCCGTCACTGACCTGAATGGTGATCAGAGTGCCCTTTGTGATTTTATTGCCTGCAAGGGGATCGGTCAGGATGACCTGACCTGCCGTAACGGCACTTGCCACCATGGATTTCTGCGTGGTAAATCCTGCACTTTCCAGCTCGGCTTTGGCATTTTCATAGCTTTTTCCGACTACATTCGGAACGGTGACCTTTTCGGGAGCCTTACCCTCACTGACGATCAGGGTGATCACTGTGCCAATTTCCTGTTCCGTTCCCTCCTGCGGCGAACACTGTATGACATAGCCCTTGCTGACATCATTGCTGTTCACACGCTTGATCTCATAGGTGAAATACTTGTCGGAAAGCTTGTCGATGGCTTCCTGTTCCAGATAATTCCTTACTTTCGGCACTTCGGCTTTGGTACTTCTGCTGTTGATGGTCAGCTTGATAACGGCATTTTCCTTTACCTGCTTGGAATCAGGTTCGGGACTCTGTGAAAGCACGATATTGACAGGCTTGCTGTCATCATACTTTGCCGTGATATCATAGTTGAATTTATATTCTTTATTCTGCACGATCTCATCATAGAGCTGTCCGACAAAATTGGGAACGTCCACACTTTTGACATCCGTTGCCTTTGTCAGTGACTGCACAAGATTGATCACAAATACAATGAGCATGACCAATACAAGCAGCGTGATCGTCAGTGTGATGAAAATGACGGCTTTCTTGGAACGTACCGAAGATACCGTTTCATCTTCGGGGAGATAATCATCCAGTTCATAGACACTTTCCGCTGATGACAGCAGCTTGACCGAACCGATGGATTCCACTTCCCTTGTGGGTGCCTGATCGACACTGTAGGTATAGCGGAATTTCACGGACGGATCACGCCTAAAGGTCTCGATGGCTTCGAGCATTTCGCCTGCCGTTGCAAAACGCTGTTTGGGTTCTTTTCTCATTGCCCTGAGAGTGATCTGTTCAATGCCTTCAGGAATTTTGTCATTGAGCTCCCTGAGCGGTTTCGGTTCGCTCTGCATCTGCATGATGGCAACAGACACGGCACTGTCCGCTTCAAACGGGAGCTGACCTGTCAGCATTTCATAGAGCATGACACCTACGGAATAGATATCCGCTTTTCCGTCCGTCACACCGCCCCTTGCCTGTTCGGGAGCAATATAATGCACCGAACCGATCGTTTTGCCTGTCATGGTACGGGTATCGTTATTGGAAAATCTTGCAATACCGAAATCAGTGACTTTGATCGTGCCGTCCTGTAAAAGCATGATATTCTGCGGCTTGATATCCCTGTGTACGATGCCCTTTTCATGAGCGTGCTGAAGAGCCTGTAATATCTGCACAGTAAAATGCACTGCTTCCTTCCACGGAACGACTTTCTGCTGACCGATATACTCTTTGAGAGTGATACCGTCAATATATTCCATCACGATATACTGTATCCTGTCACCGAAACTGACATCGTATACTTTCACGATATTCGGATGAGAAAGTACAGCGATCGCCTTTGATTCATTCTTGAATCTTCTGATGAATTCCTCATTTCCCAGAAATTCATCCTTGAGTATCTTGATGGCAACTGTCTTGTCATCAATACTGTCATATGCTTTATAGACCATTGCCATACCGCCCATACCGATGAGTTCCTTGATCTCATATCGGCTGTCGAGTCTTCTGCCTATGTATTTGTCCATTGCAAAGCTCCTTTCAACTTTCTATCACAGCAACGGTGATATTGTCACCGCCGCCCATTGATTTTGCCTGTTCTACGAGTCTTTCCACAAGTTCCATACCCTTGTTTTCATTGATAAAGTCTGCGATGTCATCCTCCGTCAGATAATTCGACAGACCGTCTGTGCATATCAGCAGAACACTTTCTTTCCCGAACGGCACTTTGTTGTAATCCGTTCTGAGATTGGTCCGTGTTCCCAAAGCCCTTGTGATAATATTCTTATTCGGGTGATCCCGTGCTTCTTCGGGAGTGATCCTGCCAAGGTCCACCAATTCCTGCACCATAGAATGGTCCTTTGTGATCTGCCTGACAGAGCCGTTTTCATAAAGATACGCCCTGCTGTCACCCGCATGGACGATATGGGCAAATCCGTCCCTCATCAGAACGGTGACCACAGTGGTTCCCATGCCGCTGAGAGAATAGATATTCAATGACATATCATACACTCTCTGATTGGCGATCGCTATCGCCTCTTTGATCAGTCCTTCCACATCATCATGATACTTTTTTATATTATACAACTCTTTCAACTGTTCTGCAATAGTTTCGACTGCAATTCTGCTTGCAGTTGAACCGCCGTTTGCACCGCCCATGCCGTCACAAACCACTGCCCATACAGAACCGTCAGGCAAACTGCCTGTTTTGCAGTAATCCTGATTGGAACTTCTCACGATCCCTCTGTCAGTTCTGGAATAAACTTCCAAACTCTATCCCTCCTTTTCCGAAACAGAACGTCTTAACTGTCCGCATGAGGCATTGATATCACTGCCGAGCGTTCTGCGGACGGTAGCGGTAATGCCTGATCTTTCAAGCACCGCTGTAAAATTCCTTATGCTTTCCTTTTTGCTTTTTTCATAGCCTGTACCCTTCACATTGTTGACGGGTATCAGATTGACATGACTCAGAATGCCCTTTAATCGTTTTGCCAATTCTTCGGCATTCGCCGTACTGTCATTCACTCCGTCTATCATTGCATATTCAAATGATATTCTTCTGTTGGTCTGCTGAACGTAATATTTACACGCTTTCAGCAGTTCCTCTGTATTATATTTCCTGTTGACAGGCATGGTTTTACTTCGTATCTGGTCATTCGGTGCATGAAGCGATACCGAAAGCGTTAACTGCAGTTTCATATCAGCAAGCTCATATATTTTCGGGACGATCCCGCACGTTGAAAGCGATATATGCCTCATGCCGATATTCATGCCGTTTTCACTGCTGACCAGCTTTAAAAATCTTATCACATTGTCAAAATTATCCAGCGGTTCGCCCATGCCCATTAAAACAATATTCGATATCCTGATATTGTTGTCACGCTGTTCCGCCTGCAATTGTGCTATCATCTCAGATGCCGTCAGATTTCTGGAAAAACCGCTTTTTCCCGTGGCACAGAATGTACAGCCCATTTTACAGCCAACTTGTGTCGAAATACAGCTTGTATAACCGTGATGATATTTCATCAGTACAGACTCCACCATTTCACCGTCATTGAATGAAAACAGATATTTCTTTGTATCGTCATAAGCCGATGTCAATTTTTTTTCAATCGCCGCATTGTATATATCATAATTTTCCGCCAGCTTTTCACGGAGCTTTTTGGAAATATTCGTCATTTCATCAAATGAACTGACACCCTCCTGCAGCCATTTATATACCTGTCCTGCCCTGTAGGCAGGTTCACCCATCAATTTGAATTCCTCTTTGAGTTCTTCTTCGTACATGGATTTGATATCTTTGGGCATATCCTCACTTCTTTCTGAAAGCACTGATGAAAAATCCGTCCGTGCCGTTGATATGCGGAAACAGCGTGAGTTCATTTTCATTTTCTTCCACGCCCCTCCTGATACCCTCAGGCAGCTTCAGGGCATAGGCTTCAAAATCTTCATGTTCTTCCAAAAATTTCCTTGCATTTTCGTTATTCTCCCATGTATTGAGAGTGCAGGTCGAATAGATTAAAATTCCGTCTGCTTTTACAAATTTGGCACTGTTGCATAATATAGCATACTGCAAATCGGGAAGCGTATCAAGTCCCAGATCCTCTTTATATCGAAGTTCGGGCTTTCTTCTGATAATTCCCAGTCCCGAACACGGCACATCACATAAAATCCTGTCTGCCATCGGAAATTCCGTTTCGGCGGAATCGCCTGTCACGGTTTGTATAATATTGATACCAAGCCTTTGAGCACCTTTTTCAACCAGTCCTGCTCTTGCTTCATACAGATCGCATGAAATGATTTTTCCTTTGTTATTCATCATTTCCGCAAGCGTAAAGCTTTTTCCGCCGGGAGCGGAACATACATCAAGCACTGTCTGTCCTTCAGCAACTTCCAACATTTTGCAGCAAACTTGTGAAGCCGTATCCTGTATGTGAAACAAGCCTTGTTCATATTCCGACAGATTCTCTATTGCACCTGTATTCTCCAGTTCCAAACAATTATCGGTGCATTTGCTGTATTCCGCTTTCACTCCCGAACTTTCAAACGATTCTTTCAGGCTTTCAATATCTGTTTTCAGCGTATTCACCCTTGCATTCACGGGCGGTCTGCCCTCAAGAGATTCCAGAATTTCCCTTGCCATTTCATCGCCGTAGCTTTGCCGCCATAATCTTACAATCGTTTCGGGACATGAATAAGAGATTGAATAAAATTTCGTCTTGCTTTTTTTGGGATTCGGCAGTTTGATTTCATCGGTATCTGCCGCTGTTCTCAAAACGCCGTTGACAAATCCTGCCGCATTGGAAAATTTATTTTCATGGCATAATTTCACGCTTTCATTGACTGCCGCCGAATCCGGCACGCTGTCCATGAAAAATATCTGATACAGTCCCATTCTCAGAATCACTGCAATTTCCATATCCAGCTCATTCAGCGGTATATCCGAATATGCCGATATATTGTAATCCAAAAGCAGACATCTCTCTATGACACCGTAAAATATATGCGATACAAAATTTTTATCTCTCTGGGAAAGAGTGCTTTTTGAAAGTATCGCATCAAGTGCGATATTGGAATAGGATTTATCCTTTTCCACACGCATCAAAGCCGAAAAAGCCGTTTGTCTTGATGTTTCCGTCATATTTACTCTCCTGTTTTATGAAAATTTCAAATCGCTGTCCGTATTCTTCAAGCCGTTGGCAAAATCCTTTGCCGACATTCTTTTTTTGCCTTCGGGCTGTATTTCAACTATCTCAACCGCACCTTCTCCGCAGGCTACGACAAACGGTGAAAGGGATAAAATTTTTCCTGCCTCTCCCCTGTCATTCCTGACAAGAGTTCTGTATATCTTTACACGCTTTCCGTCAAGAAATGCCGTTCCCGTCAGTGCCCTGACAAGATTATGCACTTCTTTGGCAGACTTCGTAAAATCGACTTTCATCATATCCTTTGTCAGCATTCCGACATAAGAAGATTGGCTGTCGTTCTGCTGTTCACGCTTTAACAAGCCCTTTTCCGCATCATGCACGACTTTGACAAGCAATTCCGCACCCATCTGCGAAAGTTTATCGTGCAGTTCGTCTATCGTTTCATTTTCGCCGATATCCGTTTCGCACTTCATCAGCATATCGCCTGTATCAAGTCCGACATCCATCAGCATAGCCGTTACGCCTGTTTTAGTCTTTCCGTCAAGAATGACCTGCTGGATCGGTGCAGCCCCTCTGTATTCGGGCAAAAGCGATGCATGGATATTCACACAGCCATACCTTGGATAGTCCAATATTTCCTTCGGCAAAATCTTTCCGTATGCCACTACGACTATCATTTCGGGGGCAAGCTGCTTGATTATCTCCATAGCCTCACCGTCTTTCAGCGTTTTCGGCTGATAAACGGCGATATGATTTTCCAGTGCACACACTTTCACAGGTGACGGTACCAACTGATTGCCACGTCTGCCACGAGGTTTATCCGTCTGAGTGAAAACTCCGACTATCTCATTTCCGTCGGAAATCAGTGCTTTCAGACACGGTACGGAAAAATCAGGCGTTCCCATAAATACTATCTTCATTTTATCACTCATTCCATTTCATCAGGTCTTAACATTCTGATAACGTGCTTTTTAAAGAGTATTCCGTCAAGATGGTCATTTTCATGGCATACGGCTTTTGCCAGAAATCCCTCTGTTTCAAGAGTGAACTGTTCCCCATGCCTGTCCTGTGCCGTGACCGTCACATACATCGGACGGCTCGTTATTCCAAATTCACCGGGGCATGACAGACAGCCTTCATTTGTTTCCTGATGACCGCTTGTTTTGAGTATCTGCGGATTCACAAATTCCAATCTGCCTTCGCCTATATCAATGACGAAAATTCTTCTTAAAATACCAACCTGTGGTGCGGCAAGCCCTACGCCACCGCCGTTATCCATTGTTTCATACATATCATCTATGAGCTGTGCCAGCTTGTCATCAAACTTTTCGACAGGTCTGCATTTTTTCGTTAAAACGCTGTCGCCCTCTTTGACTATATTTCTTATCGCCATTTTAACTCTTCCTTTCTCCTCATGAGGAACTTTCGGGATCAATGTCGGCATACGCCGTTATATCCGTGAACTGCCTGTTTTTCCCGAAATCAACAAGCAGTCTGGAAAGCATTTCTCTGAAACGCTTTGTATTCCTGAATCGGATTATCAAACGATAACGATATTTATTATTGATCTTTGCCACAAGTGCCGGTGACGGTCCCAAAACTCTCATAGGTAATTCGCTGTATTCGGCTTTTGCCAATTCTGCAAGGCTGTCTGCAAAATGCTGTGAAGCGATTCTGGTTTTTTCCATGTCTTTTCCTATGAATGCCACGACACATATATCCGTGAAAGGCGGATACAACATCGCCTTTCTTATCATTATCTCATCTTTATAGAACTCTGTATAATTCTGCTGTGCGGCAAGGTCTATCACGGGATTTTCGGGTTCATAGGTCTGTATCACCGCACGCCCGTGCAAATCGCCACGCCCTGAACGTCCTGCCACCTGTGTCAGCAGTGAAAAAGTTCTTTCATAACTCCTGAAATCGTCACTGTGTAACATCAGGTCTGCCGAAAGCACTCCTACAAGCGTTACATTCGGGAAATCCAGTCCCTTTGCAACCATCTGTGTGCCAAGCATGATGTCATATTCACCGTTCTGAAATGCCTGCAGTTTCTTTTCATACGCAAATTTCTGCATGGTACTGTCTGTATCAAGACGCATAATTCTCGCCCTCGGAAATAATTTCTGCAAGTCACTTTCGGCTTTCTGAGTACCTGCACCCGAATATCTCAATCTTTCGGCTTTACATGACGGACATTCCTTCGGTGACGGTATCGAATAGCCGCAGTAATGACACATTAACCTGTGATTGGCACTGTGATATGTCAGTGAGATCGAACAGTTCGGGCATTTGATAACTTCCCTGCAGTTCATGCACATCACAAATGTATTATAACCTCTCCTGTTCAGCAATATAATGGACTGCTGATTGTTATTGAGATTATACTGTATCTCATTCAGCAATATTGAGCTGTAACCCGAAAAATTTCCTGCATTTTCCTCTGTAGTCATATCGACTTTTATCACATCGGGCAATGTTGCCGTTCCGTAGCGTTCATTGAGCGTTTCAAGGGCATATCTGCCCTCCTTTGCAAAAAAGTAGCTTTCAATGGACGGCGTTGCCGAACACATCAGCAAAAGGGCATTATTATCAACACATCTTATTTTTGCCAGATTCCTTGCGTGAAATCTCGGTGATGATGACGATTTATAGGTATATTCCTGTTCCTCGTCAATGACGATCAGACCGATATTTTCAAGCGGTGCGAATATTGCGGAACGTGTGCCGACAGCAATATTTGCCTTTTTATCCTTGACTTTCCGCCATTCCGAAAGCCTTTCGGACAGTGACAAGCCGCTGTGAAATACGGCAACTTTATTTCCGTAACGGGCTTTGAATTTCGCCAGAAGCTGCGGTGTCAGGGCAATTTCGGGCACCATGCAGATAACTCCCCTGCCGTCTGCATTGGCACGGTCTATCAGTTTCATAAAAACAGAGGTTTTTCCGCTGCCCGTAATGCCGTAAAGAAGTGCCGCCGACGGTTTCGGACTTTCATATTTTTTAATAAAAGAATCATAAACAGCCTGCTGTTTCTCCGTTAAGATAATATCACTTTCATCTGTAACGGGAATCTCACTTTCGGGAATTTCGGGCGGCTTATCATCATAATAACTGCAAATGCCCTTTTTCACAAGATTGTCAACCACACCACCCGATACGCCTGTAAAATAGAGTATTTCTTTTCTCGAAACGTCCGACATTCGCAATATATTGATAACTTCCGTCTGTTGCGGAGTATATTCCATATCTTCACTGTCGTTTTCAAGATGTACCATTTTCACCGTGATATCCTGCAAACGCTTCTTGACAGTTTCCGTTCTCGACAAGATATTCTTTTTATACATATCCGTGAAGATATCGCCCTCGGAAAGTCCTATCGCTTTCAGAAGTCTGTCATGCCTGACAGGAGTTTTCCTTGCTTTCAGATATAAATATATTTGTTTTTCAATATCCTCAAGGTCATCAATTTCCTGCTGTGAAAGTACATTTGCCGTATAGCTGTACATCACTTTGAGTGAAAGCCCTGCCGGCAGCATGGCATGACACGCCGTAAAAAACGTGCAGAAACATCTGTCTTTCATCATGAAAGCGAGTTTCACGAGTTCTTTCGATAAAACAGGCTCTTTGTCAAGCAGTTCACTGATGGTTTTGAGCTTGGAAATATCTTCCGTTTCATGCAGTTCCATGATAACGCCCTGACGGAGTGAACCGCTGAAATTCACCATCACCCGACAGCCGATCTGTGCATGACTGCGGCAATTTTCGGGTATGATATAATCATACAGCTTGTCAAAGTGATACAGCGTGTTTTCTACGGCAATCCCCCCGACAAGATGTTCAGTCATCTACATCAGGCTCTAAAATAATATACTTGTGATTCTTGAATTCCTCTACCGCCACGATCACGGGCTTGTCACAAACTTTATCCTTATCCTGACGGATATCGTCCGTGATATTCCTTGCCCTTTTCGCAACGGCTATCGCAAGGGCATATTTACTCATTTTTCCTGCAAAAATGTCATCTACATTCGGCTTTGTGTAATTCTCATACATCATAACAACATTCCCCTTTTCTCAGTTTGTTTCTTTCTTGAATATATCTTCAATTCTGTCTGCACAATCCTGTACAGTGTCATTGACAACAACGTAATCATACAGCCCCGAAAGCTGCATTTCTTCATTTGCCCTTGCAAGACGTTTCTGAACCTGTTCTTCGGTTTCGGTATTTCTGCCACGCAGACGCTTTTCCAGCTCTTCAACAGACGGCGGCATAATAAATATCCCGATACAGTCAGGTCTTTTTGCCCTGATTTTCTTGTAGCCCTCTACTTCTATCTCCAATATAACATTCTTTCCCTCCGAAAGCCATTTGTCCACAGGTGCTTTCGGTGAGCCGTAGTAATTTCCGCAATACTGTGCATATTCCAGAAATCCGTCTTCGGCTATCATGCTCTCAAATTTTTCTTTTGTCAGAAAGTGATATTCAATGCCGTTCTGTTCCTGACCTCTGGGTGCTCTTGTCGTTGCGGAAATCGAAATTTCAGCCGCTCCACGACTGACAAGCTCTTTTACAACCGTTCCCTTTCCCGTTCCGGCAGGTCCCGATATCACGACTAAAACCGCCTTTTTATTCATTTCCTCATTCCTCACTTTTTCATTCCTCATTTTTATCATCGCTTATACGGTGGGCAACCGTTTCGGGCTGTACTGCCGACAATACAACATGGTCGCTGTCCGTGATAATTACAGCCTTTGTTTTGCGTCCGCATGACGCATCTATTAACATTCCTTTATCCCTTGCATTCTGCACCAGTCTCTTTACGGGTGCTGCATCGGGACTTACTATTGCAATTATCCTTTCAGCCGAAATCATATTCCCGTAACCTATATTGACAAGCTGCATAACACCACCCCTTTTCTTCAATGTGCAATTTGCAATGTACAATGTGCAATTATTTTCACTGCAATCATAAAGAACCCTCCTGACATCGCAAATTATTCCTAATTCCTAACTCCTCATTCCTCATTTATTCAATGTTCTGGATTTGTTCACGGATTTTTTCAATGTCGGCTTTGATGTCAACAACTTTGTGTGCCAATTCCGCATCACACACTTTTGAGCCGATGGTATTTGCTTCTCTGTTCATTTCCTGAATGATAAAATCAATTTTTCTGCCGACTGCCATATCCGAATTGAGCATATCTTCGAGCTGTGCAAAATGACTTCTCAATCTCACGGTTTCCTCTGCAACGGCTGTTTTATCCGCAAACAAAGCCGCTTCCAAGAGAATCCTCTGCGGATCTATCGTTGTACTTTCAAGGACTTCTTTCAGTCTTTCATAGAGTTTATTTCTGTAATCCTCCACTGTCTGCGGTGAACGCTCCTCAATCTGTCCGACAATCGAAATAATATGTTCTCCTCTTTCGAGAACGTCTTTTTTCAATTTTTCGCCCTCACGTTCACGCATGGCAAGAAACCCTTCCAGAGCCTGCTCGCCTGCAATTCTGACGATTTCAGACAGCTTTTCTTCATTTTCGGGGGCTTTGCTCACGGTCAGTACATCGGGATAATTCGCTATTTTCGACACGGACATATCATCTTTCAAGCCATATTTTTCACAAAGTTCCTTCATGGCATTGATATATCCCGATACAAGTGAATGGTTTACTCTGACATCTGCGGCAACATTTTCATCTGCCTCGATTGTGACAAATACGTCTATCTTTCCTCTTGAAACCCGATTCGCAAGGAGATTTTTGATCGTTTCTTCCAAAAATCCGCAGCCTTTGGGCAGTCTGCACTGCAACTCAAAATATCTGTGATTGACGGACTTGATCTCAAACACCGTTCTTCTGCCGTCAATGACTCCTTCAAATCTTCCGTAACCTGTCATACTTCTTATCATAGTCATCATCTCTGTCAATCAAATTTTTTCATTTTATATTCTAAATCTTTGCTGAGTGAATGTCAACCGACTTACAAAAATATCTTCAAATCTTTGTCAGTTCTGCACAAAAAATCCATTTGCTTTGGCATTTAAAAGACATTTTAATTGATATAAGATCAGGTCAAACTATATATCGGGAGGTGAATTCCATGAATAAAAGACTTTATTTGCTGATCAGAACTTTCACGGCTGTACTTGCACTTTTCACAAGCCTGATATTTTTTATTTGCATATTGACGGCTTATTTCACTCCGTCAAGAATGTCCGTGGAAAAACACGGAAATGAATTTTCCTTTCCATTATCTGTAAAATATGACGGCAATGCCGCTGTATATGCCTTCGGCGAGGGCTTCGGTGATGTTCTGCACGTCGAGCTTCTCGAAAATCTGGCGGCGG
>CAMHPW010000021.1 GCA_946187095.1 uncultured Clostridia bacterium
GTATACATCGCCTGACTTTGTATAAAGCACAATTTTACTGTCCGTGAAAACATCCATGTCGTCCTGTGTATATATCAGCTTGCCTGTATAGCCGTTGGCGGCATTGTATTCTTCATATTGACCTGTTTTGTAATTATATTTTAAAAGCTGCAGGCTGATCGTTGCCTTGCTGACATCATCGAGCTTATCGACAGGAACAGGGCTCCAGTCCTTATTCATGACGATATGAACATCACCGACCAGTTTATAGTCATAATAGAATGTTGAGCCGTCCATCACGACACTTACTTCAAAATCATAGGACTTTGTTACATTGCCGTCTGTTTCCTGAATGGTAATTTTGACTTTATCGACATGATTGCCATCTTTATCAATCAGTTTAACGACTCTTTTTCCGTCCACTACTTCAGTGATAATATCGCCGTCTGCATTAACAGCCATTACAATATCGTCATCATATAAACCTGGCAGACCGTGGTCCTCACGGCTTAAAAACGTCTGTACGACTCTGTATTTCAGGATATTACCCTCTTCATCATATCTGCTGACAGCAGGGAATGCATCCGCTTTTTCCATCAATTCCGCCGAAAAACCGCTGATCTGCAATTCGCTTCCAACCATATGTGCTGCGGGATTGTCTGTTGTCCATTCGCCGTCTACCCAGTAATAAATTACGCCATTTTCATCTGTTGCGGTAAGAACTTCGGGCGTTATGTTCACCCAACGGTCTGTTGACGGATCATAGCGTTGAAGCTGATATCTGATCTCGGCAGTACCGCCCTGCAGTTCAGCGGCGATCCACTCTGCATCCACACCGTAAGTATTTGAGCCTACCAGAGAGTTTCTGACAGTCGCACCGTTGTAGAATACTTTTGCACCGTTGTAGGAAGCATTGTTAAGAGCCTCCTGACGACTGTCGGGATCATTTTCGTCATATGCAAAGGGTGCCATATTCGGAACATCAAAATTTTCACCATACAGATAGCTGATTCCATATCCCGAAAGCGACAGACGCTCTTTGGCATAATAGAAATATGCCGAACCCGTATTGTCATATTTGTCGAGTTTGGTATTTCCGTCAGCATCTACATAAGTATATGTGTTGCCTGTGTCGATAGTCCATGTGCCGACCTGTGCAACCATTTGACTGTCCGTTGCATTATGTTCCGGTCCTGTATCAACATAACGATACAGCATGAAATCGCCTGCAGTTCCACCTTTGACAGCCTCTATACGATTGCCTCTGTTGGCATTGTCTTTCCATTCGAGAGGACCTGTGAATTCCATTTCACCTGTGAGAAGAAGTTCCAGTTCTGCATCCTGATATGCCCTGTCAACGATATTGGAACGTACACCTGTATTTGTCGCTGACGGGAGATAGCTGTCAACACCCGAACCGTCATAAGCTTCCTCTGCACTGCCCGTTACATCGGACACAGGGATTTTCTTTGTCTTTGTTTTACCCTCAACGGTTTCTGTTTTTGGCTTTAATGCATACGTTTTAGCCGCACCGTCGGCGGTGAGTTCCAGCAGACCGTCAATTTTGATCGTTCCCTTGCCGTCTTCTGTTTTGGTATAACTGATGTAATCCCCCTTCATGACATAGTATGTCACGCCATCTTCTGTGACTTCATCATAGTGTCCCGATTCCTTGATGAATCGCTTGGTTTCCTCAGGGAGAGTTTCAACCTCTTCCGCACTGACTTTCAGGGCATTGTAAACGTGTTCGCTGTCGGTCTCATCAAGCAGTTCAAAATGGTCTATGATAAATTGGTGAGTAATATGCTTTTCTATCTCCGATGCGTGTGCAAAATCACTCCATTTCACCTTACAGTGAAAATCCGTCAGATGATAGTTGGTGAAATGGTTTTGGTCAGCTCCTGTACCTTTTTCGATATAGTAAGCATTAACATCCGTTTCTTCTGCCGAATATACATACTTGTCGCCCTCTTCCGAATATTCTGGCACACGATATGTATAAAGAGTATTGTTGCTGTCTATCTCCGTAATGGTATAGCTGCCTTCGGGGGTATAATCTTCGTCATCTTGTTTCACTTCAAACCGAATCGTGTTCAGATTCGGTCTTTCCGAGTTGGTATCACGCCACTGAACATAAAGATCATAGTCCACAACAGGTGTGAGATTGAATCTCACCATATCGTAGTCTGATGCATTCTCTATTCCTGTGGGAACGCCATTATCATTTCTGAGGTATTGGAGCTTATATACCTGATTCGTCAGCGTATCCTCAGGCTCACCCGTTACGGTATCTCCGCTTCCGTATTCATTACTGCCGCTGACTCCTATGTCAGAATCATACTGCTCATATGCCTTGACAGGCTGACCGTCACGGAACTCATCACACTGCGGCTTAATGACAATACGGCTGATCTCATTGTTGATCAGATATTGCTGAAAAGAAGGGTCACCAACACTGTTACTGGCACTGATAAAATCCACTTCATCGTTCTGATCAAGGATCAGTTCACTGTCACCGTCACTGCCACTGCCAAGATAGACAAGTTTACCGTTTTTCGTATACAGCGGGTATTCTGTCGGGAGCGTGACCGGTCTGTAGACATACGAATACTCATAAACAGGCTCTTCGCCTTCCTCCTGCGAAACAAGTGTTTGTGTCACCGTTGTCTGGTAAAGAGTGACCTTGTACACAGTCTGCAGGTCTGTATGATCCGTCATGACATGATTAATAATGCCAATGCCTTTGATATTTTCTTCTGCATTGACAAGCTGATACGGCATCATCGTAATGATCATTGTACACGCCAACAGGAATGCTATGACTCTATGTGATAAATTGATTCTTTTTGTTTTCATTATCCATAACCTCACTTTCGTGACAAAAGGCAACAATCTCCCCAAAGGGTACACGACTCACATTTTATTTATACTATTATACACCTTTTAGCATATAAATGCCATATCAAAACTCCAAAAAAGACACATTATTACTGCAGAAAAAAATGCACCATAATCCAATTGTTTTGTACAAATTGCTTTTATGCAATGCTTGTCCGAATATCTGATTTTATACAATTTTTTCAGATATTTACCGCAAAAATACAACTGTGTCTTTTTCATTTGATCCACCTTACACCTGTACCAAAAATTGCTTAAGATCTATAAATGAGCAAATTCCGAATTCTTTGTGAAACTGCACAATATTCGCAAGTCCCCGACCTCTCCACCACCGCCTGCGGCGACAGCCGCATAGACGTTTTTTGTGCAACTTTCAAATTTGCTCATTTATAGTTAAGATATTGAAATTCGACACATATTTTGCTATAATAGCATGGGATGTGCTAAAATATTCCGCCAATATCAAATGATGCGGAGGGAAAAAAATGACTGCTGAAAAAAAACAGAAGTCACAGAAGACATACGTTATTTACAGGATAATGAGATCAAAAATAAACGCTGCGATACGGAACATCCGTTTGCATTTATCAGTTATGCCCACAACGATGACGTTCCTGTTATCAGAAGAATCTTTTCCGAGCTGTATGACAGCGGTTTCAATCTCTGGATAGATACAGCCAATCTGCCTGTTGACGGGAATACATGGGAAAAAGCTGCTGTGGATGCTCTGGCTTCCCCCAACTGCAAACTGCTTATCTTTTTCCGTTCACAGAGATCGTTAGTAAAAAGTACGATACAAAGAGAGATCGGGAACTTCGCTGTGAACGGAAGGACCAGCTCGGATATCATCACCGTTGACCTGTCTCACAAAGAGGATATGCATACGGAAGAATTTATGAAATCTCTCGAAAATACAGACAGTGAAAAATTCAAGTATTATGCCAACCGTATCGATGGAGTGATCCAGAGCAAAAGCACCAATTATTCCAATCCTAAACTGCTCAACGGTGCCGGTGCACTCTATAAAGAATATCAAAAAGAAAAACGGAAAGCAAAATATGAAACTGATAAGATCAAATATCACGAACAAATGAGCAAAGCGGATCAGATACTGGAAGAATACCGGCAAAAATGTCACAGTGTCCTGCGAAATGTGTATCGCATCCTTCTGACACGAGGCACCAAAGGCTGTTATATTTTCTGCTGCGATCCGCAATTGCAAAAATATATCAAAGAACAGGCGGAGCGTTTTAACGAGTCGCTCATATGATCTTTTGGGCAGGTGAACAGACAGTGAAAAAAATATTGGCATTTATCAAAAAGGAGATCATGCTGTCCGTATCGGTAGCGGCAGCCCTGATTGCTCTCATTATCACCCCACCGACAGTGAAGCTCCCGGATATCGACTGGAGAACTCTCGGAACACTTTTTATGATGCTTACCGTTCTGGAAGGCTTCAAAAAAGAAAATATTTTCCGTCCTCTGCTCCGTCTGGCAAGCAATATCCATACCATGGCAGGATTATCACTCTTTCTTGTTTTTTCAGTATTCTTTTCTTCGATGTTCGTGACAAATGACGTATCACTGATCATATTCGTTCCGCTGACGATCATCTTATTCAGGGCGGGCAATAAAGAAAAGTATATCCTCCCTGTGATCACGATGGAAAATATCGCCGCCATCAGAGGCTCTTTGCTGACACCCTTCGGAAGTCCGCAGAATCTGTTTATTTTCGGTCAGTCAGGAGTCAGTGCATGGCATTTTATTGCATATATGTTTCCGATATGGCTCCTGTCGGGAGTGATCCTGATCCTGTTCGTCCTGTTTCCGTACTCCAGGGATATCAGGCAGAAAACGGATATCGGCAATTCCTATCTCATCGGGAAATGGCAGCCTGAACGAAAAAAACAGCGTATCACCTATCTGGTCATATTCACGCTTGTGATCATAACGATCGTCACAAGAACGGACTTCTGGATATTTTCAGTGATCGCCACAGCTCTGGCGATCCTGATGACCGACCGGAAAATACTTGTCAGAACAGATTATGTTTTATTGCTGACATTTTTGTGTTTCTTTGTTTTTTCGTCATCGATAGCAGGAAATGAAACGATCGCCTCATTTTTCAGCAAGGTCATCGCAGGCCATGAGTACGAAGGCAGCATCATTCTCAGTCAGTTAATCTCAAATGTTCCTGCAGCGATCGTTCTTTATCCGTTTGCCGTCAACCGTGGGGCACTCCTTTACGGACTTGATTCCGCAGGGCTCTGTTCTATTATAGGCTCACTCGCTTCCGTGATCAACTACCGCCTGTATGTCAGGGAATATCCCCAAAACGGCAAAAAATTCCTTCTGACCTTCACGCTGATCAGTCTGGCTTACTTCGCAATTGTCGTATTTCCGGGATATTTGATCAGCCGCACACCGATATAGGTTTTCCCGAAAATCCTGTCACACTTTTTTCTCATCGGAGTATTATGTAGTATAATCAATTAAAGGAGGAAATCATATGTGTAACAACGGATTTTTTGGCGGAAACGGCGGCTGCGGCTGGATCATTCTCCTTATCATAATCCTTTGCTGCTGCGGCGGCAATAACGGCTGTGGCTGCGGCAATAACGGCTGCGGCTGCGACAACAACTGCGGCTGCTGCGGCTGACGGGCAAAATAAAAAACAGGACAGATTTCTCTGTCCTGTTTTCTTTTTTTGTCAAAATTCTCTGTAGAGCGAGATCACTTTTCCAAGAATCTCAATTTCATCGGCTATGACAGGCTCAAAATCGAGATTCTGCGGCTGCAAACGGAATTTACCGCTTTCATCATCCCTGTAAAAAGTTCTTACAGTCGTTTCCCCGCCTACACGGGCAACTATGATCTCACCGTTCTGGGCAGAATCCTTCTTCTCACACACTGCGACATCGCCGTCAAGGATACCTATTCCCTTCATGCTTTCCCCCGACACCTTCAGTGCAAACAGTTCCTTGCCGGCCGCCTTTGATGCCAGAACAGGTACATATCCGGATATATCCTCAAGCGTATACGCCGTTCCGGCTTTCGCCCCGTCAATCACCGGCACAGCCGTTGTCGGCTCTGTACCGATTATCTTCAGTGAACGATGCTTCTTGTCACGGGAAATATATCCCTTGCGTTCAAGAGTCCTCAAATGAGAATGCACCGTTGATGTTGACGACAAGCCCGTATCTTCACAAATTTCACGGACAGTCGGAACAGTACCGTTGGAGATAAATTTCTTGATACTTTCGTAAACTACCCTTTGCTTCTTTGACATTGATTTAATATTTTTCATAATACATCACCGCTTTTTTTTATTATATCACGGCATAACGGATTTTTAATTCTTTTAAAGAATTATCGGTCACAAAATGATAATTTTTTAAGCATTTCTCCAGAACATCTGTAAATATTGAGAATCCTCGGTCAGTTCTTCATAACTTTCCATATATGTCGTAAATAAGCCGCTTTTTTCCTTTTGGAACAGGACATCATCTTCTGTTTCAACGGCGTATTTAACGTGTTCTTTTATCTCGGAAGTTACCGAAAGCAGGTTTTGTGCAGATTCTTTCACATATCTGTCGTTATTTGCAAATTTTTCCGAAGAAATCAATATAAGAAGTTTTTTGCATATCTGCTCCACTTCTTCAAGAGTCCCGATATATTTCCCTGAAGATTCTTTATCAAAGCAGTCGAAATTTTCATCTTTTTCATTCCATATTCTCGTATATTTCACGATCTCATCCGTTAAATGCCTTACCTCTGATGCATAGCCGTCATCTTCGCTGTACTGAGAGAATTTACTGCATCCGCTCATACCCAAGACCATCAGCATACACATGACAATACAAAATTTTTTCATATCCATCCCCCCTGATATTCAATGTCATCAACTTAAGAGCTATGCGGCGTTGCCGCATTTAACCTCTCCGTCACCGCCTGCGGCGGTGCCACTTCCCCTGAAATCAGTGGAGACAAGCCGACTTTTTGCCTTGCGGTTAGTCTATCACTTGTGGCAGACACCCTTGCCTCTCCTGTGAAGGAGAGGGGGGATGCCGTTAGCTGCACTTATGCAGCAACTGCATTAAGTTGATGACATTGTCCTGATATTATATTAGCATATCTCTCACTTTTCCGCAATACTAAAATTCAGTCCTGTATTTTTTCGGCTGACGAAAAATCCGCCTCCGCCCCGTAAGGATGGAATATAATATTCTTTACGCCTGAAATATAATATCTGTCCTCCGTATACAGCGGATAGAATATGCCGTTTTCATGAAGATATTTTTCCGCCTGCACCATCTTATCGACAGCGGTGCTGTCAGGCTTTGCCAGTATATCTGCAATGATTTTATCATACTTTTCATCATGAAAATGTGAAACATTGTATTCACTTGAACCTGAAAACAATTTCAGCGTATCCACAGGGCTTGCACCATCGGGCTTCAGGGGTACGATGGCTATATCATATTCACCCGACAATACTCTCTTTTCCAATTCTTCTCTTGAAACAGGCGTTTTATTCGCATAATCCCCCGTTAATTGATTCCATTCCCTGATCATGCCGTTGACAACGCCCTGAATTTCCTCCTCGTCTGTACAGAGTATATTCAATACAGGAAATTCAATCTCTTCATAGTCATACCAGTAATCATATTCATCTTCATGTTCCGGCTTTTCGAGAGCCTTTTCAAATTCAGCCTGTGCATTTTCTGAAAATTGCAGTCCCATTCCCCTGCCGACAAATTCACGGTAGGTCACTGTCCCCGCCTTTGCCGTTTCGGGAACGATATCCTCCGTGAGTCTGCACCCTTCGGGCAGATCGGCAAGAATTTTCTTCCTGTCAAGTGCTTTCAGCATTGCCACCCTGATCTCTTTGTTTCCGAACACTTCGCTCTGCGTATTGAAAGCGATCCCCCACACTGTATCACTGAAAGAAGTCACGTTCAGTTTATTTTTCTTCGCCTGTTCATATTCCGACATATCCGTTTGATAGCAGTCTATTTCGCCGTTCAGAATGGCACTGCTCACGTTTTCGGGACTTTCCGATATCTCTATGCTGACACCTTTGGGAACAGGCTTATTTTTGCCTGAATAATTGATATTTTTCACAAGGTCGATATATTTTTCATGTTTCCAGCCGTTGTCGCCTACACGGAAACAACCGTTTGAAAGAATCTTGTCTGCTTCCAAACCGTACTGACCGCCCGTACTTTCAAAAAAATCCTTTTTACAGGGCATGGCACAAGGCTCTGCCAAAAGTGCCGTAAACTGCGGATCGAGATATTCCAGTTTTATCTTTAAAGTATTTTCATTTTCGGCATATACACCAAGCTCCGACATATCGAGCTTGTCATTTCTGATCTTCTCCGAATTCCTGATACAAAAAAGTTCCTTTGCCGTGGAAGAACCCGTTTTTGAAGAAAACAGCCTTTGAAAGCCGTATACAAAATCCTGTGCGGTCAGCTTTGAACCGTCACTCCATTTTGCAGTGTCACGGATATGAAATGTATATTCCATTTTGGAAATATCCGCTTTCCAGCGGTCAGCCACACCCTCAACAGCATTGTCATTTTCATCAAGCCTTGTCAAACCCTCAAATATATTCATGATCACAAGCCTTGACGGATTATCGTCTGCGATCTGCGGATCAAGCGTGACAGGCTCATCCGTTACCCTGTAATAGATCGTCTGTTCCGACGGAGATACACTTTTTTTCTGACATGACGGAAAAATCATTATTGAAATGCATAAGATCATGACTGTCAGTATTTTCAAACAGCCCATGCATAATCCCCCTCTCAAAAATAGAATTCCCCCCGTTTGTATGTAAACGGGGGGATTATTTTTGTAAAATCAGTCAGATTCTGCCGACACTTCCGAAGGCTGTTCCGATGCAGCAGAGGATTCGGCAGACGGCTCATCAGATGCAACAGAGGACTGTACAGACGATTCCGCAGATGATTCCGCTGATGACTGTACAGACGGTTCAACTGACGGCTGTACAGACGATTCCACAGGCTGTACCGATGACTGCACAGACGGCTCTACAGACGGCTCTACAGATGCCTGTACAGGCTGTACAGAAGCTTGTGCCGAAGATTGCTGTACAGAGGACTGTACTGAAGATTGCTGTACAGATGACTGTGTGCCTGACTGCTGTACAGAAGACTGTGCCGAAGATTCTTCTTTCTTTTCAGTCTTGGTATTTTTCGCCTTTTCGAGATATTCGGCTGCCTTGCCGTATGCAACGGGAGCATTGCTGCCGCAGCCGTTGGGTGAAAATACGGCAGGCGGCTTCATAGTGGGCTTCACATCTGTCGGTCCGAAATCGGGATCAGCAGGAATTCTTGCCAATGCCGAACTGTAAGTATCATATTTGTAGTCATACGAACCGCCGGGAGTATATTCTCTCTTGATCTCCTTGCCGTTCTTGAAATAGACTTTGGCACCCTTGCCGTAATATCCGTCATAGCCTGCCCAACTGATCCAGCCCACAGGCACGATCTCATCATACTCTGTGGAAAGCGGTCCGTACATTTCGACAAGCAGTTCATCAAGACCGTCATAATCGTAATCGTATACATAAGTGGCGATATAGATCGGATAATCTTTAGTATTCTTGAATTTCATATCAAGATTGCCGTAATCGACAGTTGCATCCAATCCCCTGTCGGCATAGACTGACGGATAAGCGTGTGCCCATCTTTCAACAGGTTCCATATCTGCTCTTAATGCACAAAGATACAAAGTCGTGGAAGCCTGACAGATACCGCCGCCGTAGGATTGCACATATTCGCCTTTGACAATCGCAGTTGACGGGATATATCCCAATGCACCGTTAGTTGTATCGCCTGTCATCTTATTGAACGAGAATGTTTCACCGGGATTGACGATCGTACCGCTTGCACTCTTAATTGCTAATTCCATGTTATAGTTGGATGCCCATACATTTGCCGCTGTCGTATAAGTAGAAGCGATCAGCTTTGTATTGGCTTTGAGTATCGGCAAAGTAATCTCAAAAGGCGTTTCCTTTTTCTTGATACTGATATTGCCCTGCTTGTCCGAAAGATTGATGATACTGCTTATCTTTTCGGAAAGTTCCTTCTGGTCTATCATAAAGCCGTTCTGACCGTCTTTATAGGTGAATTTTTCCACTTTTGACGGCTCAAATTTGACGACACTTGCATTGACGGGCAGTATATCAAATTCATCGGCGGCTTTTTTGACAGCCGCATCAACAGAATGCTTGTTTAGTGAAGATGTGATCGTGAAATCCGTCACACCGTTATTCATGACAGTCTTGACATTCGGCTGTGAAAGTTCCCCACGGCTGAAGTGATAAGCCTGTATCAGCACATTGGCAATATCCGTGTCATAGTCAAAATCGTCCTGTGTGAGAGTAACGCTTTTGCCCTCACATTCCACTTTGATATTGACTTTTTCACGCAATGCTTTCACGGTGTCCTGCATGGCATCATAAGCCTGTGAAAGCGTCTTGCCCTTGAGAGAAACACCCTCCACCGTCACATTGTCACCGAACACAATGCTTGATGTATCGATCTCGCTTATTTCAATCGGCTGTTCAGCAACAACGGGAATATCTTTTTTTTCTTCTGCCGTTGATGAAGTATAGACAGACTGCACATTGTCACCGTTTGCGGCACTGTCGGCAGAACTGTCGGCGGAAATACTCACACTGCTGTCATTGTTTACCTGTATGGCATTGTTATTGGCATTTGACATGAGTATAACAGCCGCCGATAATCCCACGCAAACGACTGCCGCCGCTGTCACTAAGGGTATCACGGGAAATTTTCCTTTGCGTTCACCCTGTACAACGGGCTTTCTTGAGGGTGTATTGACAGGTGCAAATACAACTGTTTCCTTTTCCGCATCATTCTCTGCAAAAACAGGTTCTTCTGTTTTTATCTCAGCAGTTTCTTCCATTTTCTCTTTTTCATCTGCCATATATAAAACCTCCGTTTCAGTCAGCAAAAAATTCTCTTATCCTTCGTATATCATACACCATAACACACTCAAAAGTAAAGTCCGCTTTTCATGAAAAATCTTCCAAAGATAAATCCGTCTTTCAAAATATTTTTGGATAATCTTTTTCAGCCGTCTGATTTTCCGACAACGAGTATTTTTGAAATCCTTCTGTTCTCGACTTCGAGAACGGTAAATTTCACATTGCCGATCTCTATGGAAGGATGTTCACTGTTTTTCGGGATATGTCCGAGCCTGTCAAGCATAACTCCTGCGATCGTGTCATCTTCTTCATCTTCAAAATCAATGCCTGTCAGTTCGCCTATCTCATCAAGAGAAGTCGCACCGTCCACTTTAAAGCTGTTTTCGGCGAGCTTCTTGATCTCTTCTTCTTCATTGTCATATTCATCCTGAATATTTCCGAGGATAGACTCGATCAGATCCTCCATCGTAATAATGCCGCCGGTCCCCCCGAACTCATCGACAACTACTGCGATCTGGATCTTATTTTTCGTCATATACTCGAACATTTCACTGCATCTCTTTGATTCAGGCACAAATACCGCTTTTCTGATCATATCTTTTCCTATGATCTCGGACGGTGTATTCGTGCTGACAAATTTCAGCAGGTCTTTTAAATCATATTTTTTTTTTAATTCTATTTTTCCTTTCGTTCCATTATGATTTGTTTTAAAACCTGTAAGATATAATTTTTTTTATTTTATCATTAATATTTTTATCGGTATTTTCGATTTTTGTAACTTGTTTTTGTGGAGTTTATAAAAATACACAAATGCAT
>CAMHPW010000022.1 GCA_946187095.1 uncultured Clostridia bacterium
GCCAGAATATGCCAAAGCTTATTTAAGAAAAGGAAAAGCATTAGAAGGACAACAAGGATTATGCCGACAATAACACAAACGGCGATGATAAAAGGCTTTTTGGATTTGCTCATGATATCACGCTTTCTTTAAAAAAGTTCATATCTGATTGCTGTGCCGAAGTCTGCAAGCGTTCCCGAATTTTCGTTGCTGAGAATGATAATGCTGTATTTTTTATCGGGGGAAGTGAATAAGAATGATGAAAATTCGGAGAGATTGCCGCCGTGATAAATGCCGTCTTTCGAGATGAACCAGCCATAGCCGTATTCGTACATATCATTTTCGGTGGAATAGCTTGTTGACATAACTTCAATGGATTCATCGGTCAGGATAGAGCCGCCCTCAAAGACTTTGAGCCATTTGGCAAGGTCGTCTGCATTGGACATGATATCGCCTGCCCCCGTTGTTGCATGGGGGATATTGAAGAAATTGTCTGCACCCTGCGGATAAAGCGGCTGAGCGATAGTTTCTGTATCGCTGTAGCTTTTGTAAATTCTTGTGGAATCCATGCCGAGCGGCTTGAAAATATTTTCGGTGAGATATTCTTCATAGGTCATGCCCGACACGTTTTCAATGATTTGTGCAAGCAGAAAATAATTGCTGTTGTTGTATGTAAAAACGCCGCCGGGTTCGTCTATGAGGTCCTCCGCAAGAATGAATTTGAGGATAGCGGCTTTGTTTTCGTCTGCATTTTGGGTTAGATTGAGCTTTGCGAAATAATCGCTGTAGTCGGTCAGTCCCGAGTGCATGGAAAGGAGATTATGGAGAGTGATATTTTTACCGTTTTTACAGTCGGGGAAATATTTTTCGAGAGTGTCATTGACGGAGAGTTTGCCGTCCTGCTGTAAAAGCATGATAGCGGCTGCCGTGAATTGTTTGGTATCGGAACCTATCCTGAAAAGCGTTTTTGAATCGAATTCATCACTGATACCGTCTTTGTTGAAATTTTTGCCGTAGAGTGTTTCACCGTTTTTGACGACTGCGGCAAAGCCTGTGAATTTGCCGTTGGTGAAGATTTCGTCAATTTTCTTTTCGCCGTCGGTGTTTTCTGCCGACGGTTCGGAAGATACGTTTTCCTGTGAAGATTCCGAACTTGTCTGTGAGATTTCAATGCTTGACTGCGGTACGGCGGAATCTTGTGTGGTATCCGTGTTGCAGGAACACATCATTCCCATTACACTTGCCGCCGCCAGTGCGGCCAATAAAATTTTTTTCATAACCCCAAGCCCCTTTAATTTCAAACTTCATTTGTTTTTCTCTTTGTTGACTATATTTTACAGGAAAAACCGTGTTGATACAAGCAATTATTCCTACACAAAATCAACTGCCGATTGAGGATTTAAAACAGCGGTTTATATCTCTCGAACCATACACCCCAGTTGATGACTTTTTCATCACGGATTTCCTTTGCAAAGCATAATAACGGTATGACCATTGTTTCATTGTGGAACATATAGGCTTTCAGTTCGCCGTTTTCGGTTTCTATCACGCCGCATTCCGCCAGATGGCATTTGCAGAGTTTATCCATATGTTTTTCGACCTTGCCGACATCGATTTTGGTTTTTGCGGCAATCAGTGACAGCGATACAGGTGTATTTTTACGGCTGTACATATAGAAAAGTATTTTCAGAATATCCTTGTTTGCGAAAAGGGAAAATGTTTCCGCCAATTCCTCAATATTTTCAAATATTTTTGCATATCCCTCATCGGGTTCGGGCATGAGGAAAAAATAGCGGTTGTCGGTATCGAGTTTGGCATCAACGGTACCCTCGTCAAAGCTGAGTCGGGAATAATAGTGATAGCCGTCATTGTTTTTGAGAGTATCCAGTGCATTGAAGCTGAAACTTTCTTTCACAGAGCCGAGCTTTGACAAGCCGATGGACATGGACCACAATATCTGAAAGGCTTTTTTAAAGCCTTCCTCACGGTCAACGGATAAGATTTCTTCCAGAGCCATATCCTCAATGCACTGTATATTTTTTCGTCCGTAAAGGGTATCTGTCGATACGCCGAGAGCATCTGCAATATCGGGGATAAGTTCGGCATCGGGTACGCCGCCACGTTCCCATTTGGAAACGGCTTGTGTCGTGACACCCACAAGTCTGCCGAGTTCTTCCTGAGTGATGCCCTTTTTGGTACGGAATTTTTTGATTTGTTCACCTATCATGATAAACACACCCCTTCGGATTATATTATAGCATTGTATTTGTAAATTCTCAACATTTTTTGTAAAACAATGCTTGATTTTTTATGAAATTGCGGTTAAAATAGTGTCAGTATATTTATGAGAGGGATTTTGTTATGAAAAAGTTGATTTTGGTTTTGATTTCTGCAGTGATGATCATATCCGTGTGCAGTTGTTCGGATTTCGGCTTCAATCCTACAGGTCACTGGAAATTCGTTTCCGATACACTTTACGCCGACGGAAAAGAAGTAGATGTGACGCTTGCTGAAGAAAATAATATTCTTGACAATATAGTTATCATATTTGAAAAATCGGGTACGGGCTATATCAATGTCTATGGTGAAAAAACGGAGTTTTTTACATATTCCTATGACGAAAATATAAAAGTCACATATCTTCCCAACGGATATCATCAGGAAATTACCGTTGAATTCAAGCCGTCAAAAGACGGAAAAACGATCAGCAGGATCGAAAGCTACAAAGAAAACGGTGTTGAATACAGGGAAGAAAATGTATACAAAAGGATATGAAAATATTTTCATACTTCTTGACTTTTAGAAAGGCATATAGTATAATAAAAACTGCTGATTGATTTGCCGGTATGGCGAAATCGGCAGACGCAAGGGACTTAAAATCCCTCGGAGTAACATCCGTACCGGTTCAAGTCCGGTTACCGGCATGAAGAAAGCTGAACCCGATTCGGGTTCAGCTTTTAAAATTATCGGAAACATTTGTTTTTGCAGAGAATAGTGTGTTAATACAAAAAGTGAGGGATTGATTTATGGATCAAAAAACAAGTGCGGTGATACTGGCAGGCGGCGAGGGAAAAAGAATGAACTCAAAACGTCCGAAAGTATTGGCGGAAGTCATGTTCAAGCCCATGATCCAATGGGTGATCGATGCCGTCAGAGAGGCAGGCATCAGCGATATATGCGTTGTCACGGGCAGCAAACACGAATTTGTGGAGGATTATCTGGAACAACTGCCGTTTCAGGCGGAACGTGTCTTTCAGTCGGAACGGCTCGGTACAGGTCATGCCGTCATGCAGACAAGGGATTTTCTGGAAAGACATCGTGGGAGTGATGTGCTTGTTCTCAACGGCGATGCACCGTTTATTGATGCCCAAACGATCAGAGAGGCTTTTGCGGTGCATAACGGGGGCGGCTGTACGGTAGTATCGGCGGAAGTCGAAAATCCCAAAGGCTACGGCAGGATCATCCGTGAAACGACAGAAAATGCCGATATGCTGAAAGCGATCGTCGAAGAAAAAGAGGCTACCGATGAGATCAGAAAGATAAAGGAAGTCAATTCGGGCGTATACTGGTTTGAAGTGGACAGTCTTCTGGATTCTCTCGGAAAGCTGACAAAGAGTGCCGTCACAGGTGAATATTACCTGACGGATACGGTTTTTGAAATCAAAAAGACAGGCAAAAAAGTGCTGGCATATAAAGCCAAAAATGCGGATTCCGTTTTAGGTGCCAATGATTGTATTCAGCTTGCACAGCTCAATGAGATCGCAAGAAAAAGAATATTGGAAAAGCATATGAAAAACGGTGTGAATATCCCCTGCACGGACGGCGTGATGATAGGAAATGATGTGGAAATAGAGTCGAATACGGTCATTCTGCCGTCAAGCGTGATACTGGGTAATACAAAGATCGCTTCATTCTGCAGGATAGGTCCGTCTGCTTTGCTTGTGGATTGTGATATTCCCGAACATACAGATATTGGAAATGTTTGCCTGAAAAGTAAAAAAATGTAAAAAAAATTGTGCATAATCCATCATATTTTGGAAAATAAGGGATATTTTTCTGCAAAAAGCACGATTATTCGGCATCAAGCTATAAAAACTTGATTTTTGGCTGAAATGGTATTAAAATATGTTTATCATAGTCTGACTAAAAATAAAACGTTGGGGGAGTTTAATAATGACTTTTCATGGCAAGGACATCAAAATTTTTACCTGTAATTCCAACAGACCTGTTGCGGAACAGATCGCAAGACAGTTGGGATTGCCTGTGGGCGATTCGGAAGTAACACATTTCAGTGACGGTGAGGTTGCCGTTTCACTTCGTGAATCCGTAAGAGGTTCGGAATGCTTTATTGTGCAGTCCACTTCCACACCCGTCAATGACAATCTCATGGAACTGCTTATCATGATCGATGCAATGAAACGTGCATCAGCGGCAAGGATCACGGCAGTTATCCCGTATTTCGGTTATGCCCGTCAGGACAGAAAGGCAAAGGCAAGAGATCCGATCTCCGCAAAACTCGTTGCCGATCTCATTACAACGGCAGGTGCCGACCGTGTATTGACAATGGATCTTCATGCTGCACAGATACAGGGATTTTTCAATATCCCCGTAGATCATCTTGTAGGTGCACCTATCCTTGCCAATTACTTCAAGAAAAAGATCGGTGACAATGCCGATGAATATGTCGTTGTATCGCCTGATCTGGGTTCTGTTACAAGGGCAAGGAACTTTGCCGCAAGACTCGGCTGTTCTATTGCCATTATCGACAAACGCCGTCCCAGACCGAATGAATGCGAAGTTATGAGCATCATAGGCGAAGTCAAAGACAAGAAAGTCATTCTCGTTGATGACATGATCGATACAGCAGGCACTCTCTGCAACGCTGCAAAGGCTGTTATCGAAAGAGGCGGTGCAACCGAAGTTTATGCCGGTGCGACTCATGCCGTTCTTTCGGGACCTGCCATTCAGAGAATCAAAGACAGCGTAATGAAAGAAGTTGTCCTTCTCGACACCATCAATCTGACGGAAGATAAAAAGCTCGACAAATTCACGACACTTTCCGTTGCACCCGTGTTTGCGGAGGCTATCGAAAGAATCTATGAAGACAAGCCTGTTTCATCTATTTTCGTAAATGCTTGATTCTAATGAGGAATTAGGAATGAGGGATTAGGAATATTCCTTGTTTTCGGTTATGATAACAATAATGAGGAGTTGGGAATATTTATCATTCCTCACTCCTCATTTCTCATTATATTACTGCCAGCCCAGAAGCGGCGTTACGAACGACAGAAGCCAGTCAACTGCAAAGGCGAATATGCCCAGAAAAATCAAAAATGCCAGAAGTGAAACGATGCGTATCAGACGGGCTTTGCCTTCGGGGAGTTCGTCATTTTTTTCTTGTTCACGGCTTTTTTCAAGAAATTCTTCATCTTCTTTGTCAAGTGTTTCAAGGGGATTGCTTTCCAATGCCCCTATGCCTATGAGGGTTTCAACGGCCTTGTCATAGTGACTCAGCGGCACGAAAAAAGAACAGTTTTCAGGCGGGGCGGTATTGAGTATCTGCAAGCCTGTATCATAATTTTCTTCCTTGACGGAAAAAGCAATATCCGCTTGTGTCAGGGCGGAACGTATCCTTTCGAGTTCAAAGCCGTTTGCCGTGATGAGATTCACGGGGGAATAGTGACTTGGATTTTCAATGAGTTTTCTTTTGCAGGTCGGACAGTTTTTCAGGTCTTTATTGGTGTGTATTTTTTTGCACTTGGAACAGTATTTCATATTGTATCTCTCCTTTTGGGTATTATTATAAATTTATCGTGTCGAAATGTCAAAGGAAAAACAGGAAATTACAGGGAATGAAAAAAACTGTAATGAATTTGTAACCAATATCGTTGTTTATCTCTACAAAAAAACAGATTTTATAATATGGAAAGTGCACAATAAAATTTGGTAAAATTCTGTCGGAGAAAATTAAAAAACGTGAAATATCGTCAAAATCACCAAAAATCCTTTGAAAGACACAAAAGAAAAAATAAAAAATCTGATATTTTGCTTGCTTTTTTGCGGCGGTCATTGTATAATTATCAAAGATAAAGTCCGTTATTGCGGACTTTAAAAAAATTAAAATTTTTGTAATTAGGAGGACGATTACAATGTACAAGAAAAAGATTATTGGCATTGCACTTATCGCAGCTATGGTAAGTTCAATGACAGCAGTGTCTGTTTCTGCAGGTCGTGTAGGTTTCGATGGCGATGATACGATCGACAATTATTTCGAGAACCATACACTCGGCATTATCGGCGATTTTAATCAGTGGAGTTCCGATATCGCTCCCATGACAGATGCTGACGGTGACGGCGTATTTGTAGGCGTTGTCAAGGACGTAGCTCCCGCAACCTATTCATTCAAAGTACGTGCAGACGGTGACTGGAATGACAGCTGGGGCGAGTACGAAGAGAACGACGACAGAACGATGAACAGCCAGACCAACTGTTCCATCACAGTTGATGAAACTGCGGATGTCATTGTTATGCTCGACACAAACGGCGATGATGAAGCTCTTTGGCCTGTAAGCTACTTTGTAGCAACAGAAGCAAGCAAGTACGGTATCGTAGGTTCTCTCACAGGCTGGGGCAATCCTGACGATGCAAGCTATAAGCCCGACTTTGCTATGTATCAGACAGAAGAAGGCAAGTATGTCGGTATCGCTAAAGACGTTGCAGCAGGCGAAGGCATCATGTTCAAAGTTCGTGCAGACGGCAAATGGGATAGTTCCTGGGGCGTTTATGATGAAGATAAAGACAGCACGAAGAACGGTATGGATGACAATGTTACTGTAAATCTTGACGCTGTATCCGATATCGTTGTATTCCTCGATGCATCAGATGAAGATGATGAATTGTGGGCTGTATCATATGCAGTTATTTCTGACGGTGCAATTGTATCTGAGGATTACATGGGTAAAGTTGACGATGGTGAAGACGAACCCGAAACACCTGTTGCTGAACCCAGCAGATATGGTATCGCTGGCGATCTCACAGGTTGGGGCAGCAATCCTGACTATCCGATGTATGAAACAGCTACAAAGGGTGTTTATGTAGGCAAGACCGATGCTCTTGAGGCTGGCACTTATCAGGTCAAAGTACGTGCAGACGGTCTTTGGGATGAGAGTTGGGGTATGTACGACGAAGAAAAAGACAGCACAAAGAACGGTTTCGAGGACAATATCAATGTTACTGTTGAAGCTGGTTCCGTTATCTTTGTTCAAATCGATACAACCGGTGAAGATGACGAAGTATGGGGCTTGAGCTATGCAATTGTTACAGATGAAACAGCTGAGCCTGACTGGCAGTATGTAGGCAAGCCTCAGAAAGAAGAAGAATCCAAGCCTGAAGAATCAAAGCCCGAAGAATCCAAGCCTGAAGAATCAAAGCCTGAAGAATCCTCTGAACCCGACGCATCTGTTCCGGTTGACGAGCCTTCACAGCCCGAAGTTTTTGAAACAAAGATCACCGATTATGTATACTTCGACAACAGCCAGACAAAGTGGGACGAAGTTTATGCTTATTGGTGGCATACAGACTATGCAAGAACCTATGACTTCCAGGACAACGACTGGGGTATCCGGAAGAAAGTCAACGAAGACGGCACAGAGGGTTGGGAGCCCGTTCCTTTCCCCGGCACAAAGATGACTCAGATCGAAGGCACAGATATCTGGCAGATCAGAGTTCCCTTCAATGCTCATAAGGTTATCTTCAACTGCGGTTTCACCGACGATCAGATCAAGGGCTTGAATCCTGCAGATGATCCCAGCGTAATCGTATACCAGACAGGCGATATCGCATTTGATGCAGCAGAAAATGCAGGTCAGGTTTACACAGTAGAAGGCGAAGCAACTCCCGGCAGAGGCGTATACAAAGCTAAGTATACATACAAGACAGGTGCATTCTCAACTTATACAGGCGTTTATGCACCCGAGCAGATCGGCGAAGCTCCTGTAGTAGATCCTTCCAATACAGAGGAGCCTTCAAAGACAGAAGATCCGTCAACTGTAGTTCCTGAGCCTTCCAATACTCAGCCCTCACAGCAGACACAGCCTTCACAGACTCAGCCGACACAGAATTCTACACAGACATCTACAACAACTCCGATCAACACAGGCGATGCTACAATGCCTATCGCAGTTGCAGTCGTTGCAGCTCTTGCACTCGGCACAGCAGTTGTTGCTTCCAGAAAAAAGGTTGAAGAATAATTTCTATCTTCACTGATTGACTGAAAAAAATATTCTCTCCGATTGTCACACGGCAGTCGGAGAGATTTTTTTGTAATGAGGAATGAGGAGTGAGGAATATGTATCAAAATAAAAAGAGGAATGGGGAATATCATTCCTCACTCCTCATTATTTAAGCTGCTTTTTGGATTTCACGGGTTTCAAGCTGATCGGCGGAGGTGATCTGGGTAACGGTGAATCCCTGTTCTTCAAGGAGAGCAATAATGCCGTCATCGCCTAAGAAGTGTGCCGTTCCGACGACTAACATGACGGTCTTGCCGCTTTTGATATAGTCAGTCAGTTTTTCGGTCATGCCCTTGTTTCTGTCAGTGAGAAGGGCATTGTTGTATTCTTCAAAGGCAGCTTTCTCTTCATCAGTCAGTTGGCTTTCGTCAAAATCTTCATCCTGCAGGTCTTTTTCCGTAATCGTGCCGCTTTTCCACTTTTCATAGAGGTCTTTGAGCTGATGTGCCTGTTTTTCGACAATGCCGTCCTCTGCATAGGATGACAGGAGCATTTCCACTACATTGTCCGAAAGTCCGTTGAACATACTTATCTGGAAATCCATGGATTCAACTTCTTCAATAGTTTTGCCGTCAGCCTTTGCACGATTGGTCAGGGTAAGGTCAACGCCTTTGGTGGGATTGAGTCCTGCTTTTACGATGGAAAGATTTTCGATCAGGCTTTCCCACATGAGGGGCTTGTAGTAATCGTAAAGGGCATTGTACATACCGTTTTCTTTGAGTATCTGAACGAGTTTGTTATAGGTGTTTTCGGAGATATGGTCTTTGATGGTCGTACCGTCGGCATAGATAACGTCTGTAAGCATAGAGGAGGAAGCGGTGAGTTCGCTGTACATATCGGACATATCGATCTCAAATGCAAGAGTATCGCTGTCGGCATAGGCTTTTTCGAAGTAATCGGGCAGATTGTCAACGGCGTTGTCACCTGCATGGATAGAGCCGAATAAATAAGCGTAATTGCCGTTTTGATCTTCGGCTTTCCACATTAAAGGGGTGATGGCATTTTGGGACGGTGTTTCGGGATTTTGGCTTGTTTCGGGCTGAGAGGCGGCAGATGTGGGGGAGGAGGATTCTGTTTTGAAGAGATTTTTCTTGTCAACGTGCTTGCAGCCGCTCAGGGCAGGCACGATCAGTACTGTTGCGGCAAGGATGCCGCACAGGAATTTTTTGAATTTCATATCGATTTTCCTTTCTGAAATAAAGGGTACTGCAGGATGTTTTGCAGTACCCTTTAAAAAAATCATTTTTTGTTTTTCTTGTTTCCCGTAAAGAGAAGAATAACAATGACAAGTGCCGCAACGGCTATTGCCGCAATAGCGATGACAAGTATTGTAGAATTATCGCCTGTAGCAAAATTCTGCTGTGCATTGGCGGCATTGACAGTGACTGTACAGATGGCAAAAACTGCCGTGACGATTGCCAGAAGGCATATCAGTTTTTTCTTCATACTCATTTTTTTCAGCACTCCTTTTTGTTGTTGTAAAACAAGGGGACATTGCCCTATGACAATGCCCCCTATGTAAAATGCCTGCTTAAGCTGCAAAATTATTTTGCACTTTTCTTTGACTTGGAAGCAACGATAGCAGTACCGAGAGCGGCTGCACCGATGACAGCGAATACAGCGGCACTTGCAGCGGAATCACCCGTATTCACGCCGGGCTGTGATGACTGGGACTGCTGTGAAGGCTGTGTCTGTGACTGCTGTGAGGGCTGCTGAGACTGCTGAGAAGGCTGCTTTGAAGGCTGTTCATCGCTCTGGGTGAGTATATAGTAAGAGAAGTGAGGAGCAACTGATGATGCCTTGCTGTTTGAGAAATCAGCGAACTTTGTAAGACCTGTAGCTTCTTCATAGATATAAGCTGTTTCATAGCTTGCAGTTGTGAAAGTAAGAGTAACGCCCGCACCCTCAAATGACTTTGCATTGTTGCTGCCGTCAAGGAAGTAAACGTCAAGGATCTTGCTTGAAACAACGTCGGGAAGATTTGCAACAGCAGCTTCGATATCAACATTGGTCACAGTAGCAACGCCGAATGTGAGCTCTGTGCCGGCATCAATAGCATCAGCAGGAACGTCTGCCTCGATCGTAATGCCGTCGATGATAACCATGAAACGAGTGTTTTTGCCGGCCTCAACGACTGTGGCAGGTGACTTTACGTCGTTTGTCGTAACACCGGGTGTAAGGGCACTTACCGACAAAGCGGCAGAAGAAACTGCAACGGCTGCTGCAAGAGCAGATACCAAAATTTTCTTAGTGTTCATTGTAAACATCCTCCTAAAAATAAATGTAAATAAATCTGAACAACAATATGATACCACATCAGTTACAAGTTTGTCAACAATTACGCAGTGAAAATATCATCAAACTTTTATTCATAAGATCACGCAATATTGTTCAACTTTTGACGGATATCACAGTGCCTCCTCCTAAATATCCATTGGACATGAATATTGTACAACTTTAAAACGCTTTTGTCAATCGGAAAATCATGTTATTTTTTGGAATTTTTCTAAAAAAATCGGACAAACCGCAAAAGTCTGTCCGATTTTTTCGTTATATTGTCTCGGTTTTTGCACTGAAAGAAAGGCAGTCGGTACATTTTTCGGTTTCGGGAGTGTGTTCGTGAGTGCCGATATGCACCGTATCGAGTGAACAGTAATCATGATTTTTGCAGTGATACCTGCAGTCCTCAACGCTGCACTGTATACTTTTATTGAGTTTTTCCATAATATATATCTCCTTTGTGCCGTTTATTAACGGCAATTATATTATGGCATGACAGGCTGACAAATATTCATTCTACTTTCAGGAAAATCAATTTTTCATGCACAACTTATAAAAATCATAACACTATTAGTAACAGTCACAGTCATCATACCCCTAAAGTCCTCACTACAAAAAGACAGCATTCTCATGCAAATATAAATAGTCATTTAGAAGAAAAATTTGCAGATTTTAGTGATAAATTAGGAAAAAATATAAATGATTGTCTATTAAAACCTTCTATAGCGAAATTAAAAAAAATGATGAAAAAAAATTTAAAACAAGTTAAAAATTCTTTAAAGAAGGCAGAAATAAGTCAAAGAATTAAAAAAGAATAAATTAAGACCAATTTTAGCTATAAATTTTAAATAATGTAATATATTAATTAATGTCTAAAA
>CAMHPW010000023.1 GCA_946187095.1 uncultured Clostridia bacterium
AGAAAATGGAACAGTATCATTGCTTTTGCGGTAATGGCTGTGACGGGAATGGTATCGGTTTATTTTTCACGCAGTAATTATAATGATGAATATACTGTGCCGATACTCAAAATTGCATTTTTTATCCAGTTTTATGAACTTGGCGTATTGTACCGCTCAAAGCTCGAAAATTATTTCAAAAAGGCATCAAAACTAAAACTGATATTATTCTGTACTGTCGCAAATATACTCATGATAGCAGTAACGGGAAATAAGATCCCCTGTCATTATCTTTACAAGATGAAAGGCTTTATGACGGATATTTATATCATGCCGCTGCTTACTGCCGTTACGGGAATCTGTTTCTGGCTGTGCATAACGGAGTGGCTGGCACCCGTTTTGGGAAACGTCAGGATCATCAATTATATTTCCAATCATACTTTTGCCATCATGTTCCATCATATCGGATTTTTCACTGTACTGGTCTACCTGCTTTCCAAAATCCCCTTTGCAAAGGAATTTGATTATCAGCAGTTCTATGCCAATGCAGGCTGGTATAAATATCCCGCATTTGAGGGCGTGAAATTCCTGTATGTGCTGTTTGCCTTTGCAGGCTGTCTGTTACTGTGCTTTCTATGGGATAAGCTCAAACAAAGTGTACAAAGAAAAAAACAGAATCCTTCCGAAAATAAACAGTAATTTCATTCAGGCAAAAAATCCCCCTCCCGTAAACTCTTACGGGAGGGGGATCTTTAGTATCAGTATGTTCTGAAATTGGATGTACTCCATGTTTCCTGATAGATATACATGGAAGTGCTGTTCGGATCAAGGCAGTAGAAATAGTGATTGACATAGCCGCCCCAGCCGAGATTGTTGTTTTCGACCTGTGCGTCAAAGATATGGTGTCTGCCGTTGATATTCGTGTCTACCCAGTAGTGATTGCCGTAGCCGCCTGCACTCATGCCGACAAGACCGTGAACAACATGAGCATCATAGCCGATCCTCTGCATGACAGCCGCCAGCGTACAGGCATAATCATAGCAGTTGCCGTATTTCTTTACAAGCGTGGAATAGGCGGAAATCACGATCTCCCTGTCATTGTATGAAGCATAGTTGATCCCGTATACAGGGGAATAGTCATAGCTGATATAGGCATAATTGATATTCGTTGCAAGATAGTCAAAGCAGGCTTTGACTTTATGTGCATTACTCATTCTCGAATTGAGAATATCACCGAAAATGCTGTCTATTTTATCATCAAGCATTTTGGAATTTGTCTTGACAGGATTGAGTTTGGCGGAATTGAGGATATCGTCCGATGAACTCCACGGATATATCTGTACAGGTTCATTGACGGTCACTTTCATGACAGCGGTTTTTCCGTTGGCTGTCCTGACGGTGATATCGGCAGTACCGGGATTTTTGGCTGTAATAATGCCCTTGATATCCACTTCCGCTACATTCCTGTCACTGCTTGTAAACGTGATTTTGCTTGTATAGGAATTGCTCGGCAGGCTGTATATCACTCTGGAAGTATCATCGATATCAAGTTCAACCGCTGTCTGTTTCAGTGTGACGGAATCGGGGGCTTTTTTAACAGTTACTTTGCAGGTATCCGTTTTGCCGTTGCAGGTCGTCACGGTAATATTTGCCGTACCTTCTTTTTTGGCTGTGAGATTGCCTTTGGTGTCACACTCCACGATATTGCTGTTATCGGAAGAATATACTCTTACACGGGAAGCTGTATTTTCGGGAACTGCAGCATGAAGTGTATATTTGTCATTCGGATTGAGTGTCAGCGACTTCGTTGTAAGAGCTACAGATGACGGTGCATTTTTGACCGTGATCTGACAGGTATCCGTTTTGCCGTTGTATATCTTTACGGAAATCGTTGCCGTACCGGCTTTTTTAGCCGTCATGACACCATTCCTGTCAAATGAAACAATGCTTTCATCGCTCGAAGAATAGCTTCTGACACAAGCAGTTGTATTTGCCGGAACCGTCGCATAAAATCTGTAGGTTTCTCCGACACCCATTTCCAGAGAATGTATATTGAGCTTTACTTCCGAAGGTGCTTCATTCACAGTGACATAGCACATGGCTTTTTTGCCGTTATGCGTGATGGCGGATATCGTTGCATTGCCGACACCCTTTGCAGTGACCTTGCCGTTTCTGTCAACGCTTGCAACGGAAGGATCGCTTGTCATCCACAACAGATTTTTTGATGTGGCAGTGAGCGGCAATACCTCGGATATGAGACTGTAAGTTTCACCTTTTCCTATGGTGATGGCGGACTTGTTGATCGAAACACCTTCGGCTGCTACAAACACTGTATCAGGCTGTGGTGCATACGCTATGACTGTATTTGCAGGTATCACTGATGCAGATGATATTGCGACTGCTGCCATAGTACAAGCTAAAACTCTGTTGAATTTATTGTTCATAATAAAAATCATTCCTTTCTGTATCAGAACAGTTATGATTATATAACAAACTTGTAACAATTGCAACACCTTTTTAATTTTTTGTATGCTTCAAGTAAAATGCACAATATATAAAAAGTTTTTTGTATAACTTAACCAATAAATTTCTATTAAATATGTCCAATTTCCAGATATCAATTTCGTTAAAAACAACTAATGAAATAAATATCATAACATTATGACAAATCGATTGAAATGTGTTATAATACAGACAGCCAATTTTTGATAGTACAGGGCGGTGATAAAGTGACTGAAAGTGAATTTCATGAATTGATGATAACGGTAGGCTATCGCTATGAAAAAAAATCACAGTCTGCCTTCAACAGCTTTGAGGGATTCAGGACGATCATAGAATTCAATAAAAAAGACAGCAAATACTCTCTCAGAGTGAAAGCAGGCACAGATGATATATCATTACTGAAACAAAAATTAAAAAGCTATGCCGATTCCCATAAGAATCATGTCATGAAAGCGAAATATGCCGATAAATATATCAGGATCAATATCCGCATGACGATCGATTCGGAAATAGACAAAAACGAACTCAAACAGCTTGTTCACTTCATGACGGAGCTTTTCAAAAGCGGAACGCTTGTTCCTCTGTGCAGCGTATGTTCAAGAAACAGGAAAACGGGCTTGTATATCATCGGCACAGAATTATGTGCCGTATGCGACAAATGCCTTGCACGAAAACAGCGGCAGTATGAAATACGCCGCAACAGGTTTGTCATGAAAAAACAGAATATGCCGCTTGGTCTGATCGGTGCGGTTTTCGGGGCATTTTTAGGGGCATCCGTCTATATCCTGCTGTATCAGTTCATGCCGACTTTCGGTATGGGCGGTGTGATGATCATCATTCCGTCATTCATAGGCTTTGTCATCACAGGAAAACGTGCCACTGTACAGAGTGCCGTTGTATGTGCCGTCATTTCATGGCTGATCTATATTCTGGCGGAATATACGGCTATCGTTGCCAATATGGCTGTATTGATTGAAAGAGCAGGCGGCGGTATCGCCGTATCCGAAGCAATGGAAGTCATCAATGCGAGCTTCAGCGATACTTCCTATCTCATGCCGATCATTGATGAGATCATCATGGGCACTATATTCATGGCAATCACAGGCGGTATTTATTTCCTCAAAAGATCACTGACAAGACCTTTCAAAATTTCCAACAACATTCTTTGAACAATTAGCAATGAGCAATTAAAAAAGCAGTCAGTTCAAAAAACTGACTGCCGTTTTTTGTCTTATTGAATCAGAGCTGATTCTGAGGTTCTGTATAGGGAAGCACAGCGATCTCAAGATTGCCGTTTTTGGTGCGGAGTTCATCGATAAAAGCCTTTTCTTCCGAGGGATCTTTCATCTGTATCTTGAAGGACAGTCTAAACATGGAACCCATGCCCGTTGTCTTGACACCTGCATTTTCCCAGCTTTTGAGATAGTGGGCGAATGTATCGTCAAATGCACCCGAATATTCGAGAGATTCGGGAATGGTGATTCTGAGCATTCTGTCCTCTGCCATGCTTTTGTGTTCAAATACAGGGATAAATGAGAGAATGAGGAATATAACTGCCATGCCGAGAAGGATCACAATGCCGTAGCCGATATAGCCCATGCCGAAAGCAATACCCGAACCCATGGCGATAAGAATGGCGGCAATTTCATCTGCACTGCCCTGTGCACTTCTGAAGCGGATCAGGCTGAATGCACCGCCGATCGCCACGCCTGCACCGATATTTCCCTTGACGAATGCGATCACGGCTGCTACCATGAAAGGAATGATTGCCATTACCATGAAAAAACGTTTCTTGGCACGAATCTTGAAGGACATGATCCATGCATAAACGAAACCTGAAACAACGGCGGCAAGTGCCATGATAAAGAATTGGGCGGCTGTCGGGGTAGTGGTAAAAATAGAATCAAACATAAATTGATCTTCCTTTCATTTCATAAATTTCTTGTGCGGAGAAGCTGATGTTTATAAGCCTCGCCGTATTTTGAAAAACTGCCTTTATAAATTTTGCCGTTTGTAAGAATACTCGACAGCCACAGCGGTACAGCCTGCTGTACTTTGACTTCCAGTATCGTATAGCCGTCTTTCAAAAGAGAATTGCCGTCCATGGAAACCCTTAAATCAAGGTCTTCATATCTGTAACGTGGATTGTGGTCGATTGTCAGGCGTAAATCGCCGTCAGGCTGAAAATAGGCTATCCTGTCATAGATAATCATGCAGGCAGGTACAAGCGTCTGATAATAGTCACGGAACGTTGTTATCTCTTTATTGATCTGACCGCCTGCACAGATATCGCCCTCACAGTCGAAAAATTTCTTTACCAATGGGATCGTTGACTGCACACGCCTTTTATAGACGATCCCGTAGGCTTTTCTCTTCAGTTCAAGAAATACAGGAGATGTATCTGTTGCGATTCCGTAGGAACGAAGTCTGATCTTTTCCTTGAAAGCGGGCTTTTCGATAGAAGTTCGTATCAGCCTGTAATTCGGTGTATCATAATAGAGAGAGGCTATCGAAGTAAGTCCGAATTTGTCTATTTTCATATGATCTTTAACGCTTTCTTTGAAATATTCCGTCTGTTCGGGTGACAGGATATATTTCATTTCATAGCGTTTCATGACAACGATGGGATTGGATACGGCTGCCATTTCGATACCTCCTTTTTAAAGTGCTGCTTCCAGAGTGAATATGCCGTTTGCGACTTTTGCGGAAACTCTGCCGTCATGTGCCTTCACGATATCCTTGACATAGGAAAGTCCCAAACCAACGGCATTTTTATCTTTTGCATTGTCAAGAGTCGTGAACCTGTCAAAAATCTGGTCGATACTGCCGTTGGGCAAGTCTGTATCATTCGTCTGCTGAATAATAATTCTGTCGCCCTGTTTCCTGAGAGTGAAAGATGCTTTTGAAAGAGAATATTTCAGGGAATTTTCGGCAAGTTCCGAAAGAACTTTTTTGATTGCCTGTTCGTCACCTTCAAGAGTGATATCAGGTGCTATGTCGGATTCAAGCTGTATATTCTTTGATTCAAATATATCTTTCTGACTTTCAATGAATTTGGCAAGCATACCCGAAAGATCAATATTGGAAACGGTCATGTCTTTTTCTTCAAAGATCGCCAATGCACCGAGGTCTTTGACTAATTTTGTCATTTTTCTGACCTGTTTGTCAATGGCTTTTGTCTGTTCATCGGGACCGTTCTTTCGTTCAATGACTTCCGTATTGGCACTGATGATCGTCAGCGGCATTTTGAAATCCTGTTCGATATTGGCAATGAATGCCTTTTGCTTTCTGTCGGCTTCATCAAACTGTTTGAAAAGGGATTTTCCGACTTGGACAAGTACAAGATAGCTGATGAGCAATACAAGTACGTCACCGATGGCGGATATGATCAAAATCCTGTATGACGGCAAAAGCTCACGGCTTTGGTCTATCACGGTGACATAGATCCTGTCATCTTTCTGATACACACGGTATCTGTAAGTGAGATTTGTCCAGCCTGTCGAATTGCCTTTATAAAGACTTCTTGCAAGCTGATAGGCTTCACTTTGCGTCAGTGCCGACATTCTGAATTCGACCAATTCGGGATTGCCGTCTTTTTCTTTCTTCGGGAATGAGTATGTGAAGAATCTCAAAGAAGCTCTCATTTCGGGGGAATCAGGTCCCATTTGGTCAAATCTCTTTTTGCGGGGAACATTTTCGGTATTTGACGTATTGTCACTATTTTCCTGTTCGGGCTTGAAGAAATTGCCCGATGTATTGGAGATCATTTCTGTCATGCGGTCGGCATCCTCCGAGACCATTGTGAAGTTGATCACGTTGATCACGGACAAAAGCACCGTCAGCAGTATGAAAACCGCCAGTTCCGCATACCAGACGAATTTTTTCCTGACTTTATCCATTTTCAGCCACCGTCCTTTCCTGTGAGATATGTTCAAGTTTATCTGTCAGTTCCTGCGGCAGAAACGGCAGTCTGATACAGTCATCAGCCATTTCGACTTTTTCTTTTTTTGCCGTTATGACAAGTGACGGTATCCTGTCATCTTTGAGAACTTTCAAAATCTCCCTGCATTTTATCCTTGGGATATTTTCATTGAGAATGACGGCATCAAATTTTTCTGCCGCCAATTTTGAGATCACCTGTGTGCCGTCAAAGACCGTCTGCACCGTATTTTCAAGAAGTTCCAGAAGTGTCTTGTATGACTTGAGAAAATCCCTGTCGGGATCGGCTATGAGTACATTCATATTATCTTCACCGCTTTCTGTCTTTTCTACATTGTAAAATGACATTTTTTCCCTGATTTTAAAAATTTTTTAAATAAAAGTAAATAATTTCTTGAAAGTTTTCAACAGTCGGCAAAAGTACATTTATTCGATTGCAATAAAGATACTGCTGTGCTAAAATAGAGAAAAATTCCGACAGGAGATTTTGCCATGAAAAAGGCTTTTATTCTTGCATTGTGCGTATTTTTCCTATTTTCCTCAAGAGTATATGCGGCACATGATGACGTATCGCTTTCCATGCACCTTGATGGCGAACTCCAGCCTGAAGAGGCTTTTGACGTATATCTTTCTATTGACAGTGAAGAAACAGGCTGCTGCCGTATCGGATTTTCCTACAGCGAAAATGATCTGGAACTGAAAAATATCTCCGTCAAAGATAAAAGCAAAGGCGATATCCTGTATTACAATGACACAGACGGAAAAGCAGATATCATTTACATATCTGAAGATATGCATGATATCGTATTGAGATTTGCCCCGAAAAATGCGGCTGAAACATATCACTTTGAGGCTTTCCTGTATGAAGCCTGTGACCGTGAGGGAAATTATCTCAAATCCGACACGATATTTGAATTTTCGCTTGATACGGCTGTCAATGCCGAAATGTCAGATCATTCCGTTACGGAAAAAGTCAGAGTGAAAAATGACGTTTCCAAAAGCTATGTGCAGTCAGCCGAAGTAGAGGTATCCGCCGAACAGGACTATTCGGGAGAATATCAGGTCAGGGAATCCGCCAGTCAGACAGCTTTTTTGATATTTGCAGGGATCGCCGCTGTATTTGCGGCAGGGTTTTGGGCAGTCTATAAAATGGGATTCAAGCATGGAAAACACACCGTCAAAAATGAGGAATAAGGAATGTGGAATATTTGTCATTCCTCACTCCTCATTCCTCATTGTTTTAAAGGCTGTCGAAAAAATCCCTGACCGCTCTGAGAGCGGACAAGTTATTCATGGAAGATTCCCTTTCGGAAATGCCATAGACGGCATTTTCATATTTCACGGAAACCGAAACAGACGGTGCATCAAGTGCGATATACTTTTTCAGACATTCATCATGCGGTTCACTGAAGTCGTACTTGTCAAGCAGTTTTTCAAGCTCACCGAATTTTTCCGCTGAAAGCCCGATATGCTTTTCGATAACAGGCAAGTTGAACCATTCCTGTTTTTCAAGATCAAAGAAAATTTTTCCTTCACTGTTCACAGCGGCTCTGGCAATATATTTTCCGCCGCTCATGCCGCCTCTTTCATAATAGCCGCATGATATCAATGCACCTTTGTCCATGATTCAATCCTCTTTTTTAGTCGTCTTGTCTTTTTTGGAGTCCGTTTCGGACTTCTTTTTCTCGTCTTTTTTAGGCTGCTTGCCGGGAGTATCAACAGATGATATCGCCCATTTCTTGAATCTCATTCTTGTCTTGTCGCTGCCTGTTTCGACGATAATGGTCTCATCATCATCACGGACTGCGATCACCCTGCCGACAATGCCGCCTATCGTTGTAACGTCATCACCGATTTCGATATTGTTGCGAAGTTCTTCTTCCTGTTTCTGTTTTTTCCTCTGGGGGAACAGGAACAGAAAATAAGCCGCTACCAATACCACTACCCATATGCCGAGTGAGATCGCCATCTGCCAGCCGTCAGCCTGTGTACCTGCCGCTGCACTGAGAATACCGTAATTCATATTTTTCCTCTCCTTTTTAAAAAATAACAAGTCAATTATAACAGCTTTTTATCATGTCTGCAAGTCTTATTCAAATTCTTTTGTCAAGAATCGGGATATATTTCCGATAAAACTCCTCAAAAGTATCATTTTCAAGAGACTCTCGTATTTTCATCAAAAGCGTATTGTAGAAATAGACATTGTGCATGACGCAAAGACGCATGGCAAGCATTTCACCGCTTTTGAACAAATGACGGATATATGCCCTTGTGAAATTCCGGCATACAGGGCAGTCACATTCCGTATCAAGCGGCTCTTCGTCAAGCGTATATTTTTCATTGAACATATTCCGCCTGCCATGCCATGTAAACACATTCGCATGACGGGCATTTCTTGTCGGCATGACACAATCGAACATATCAATGCCACGGTGTACGGCTTCAAGGATATTTACAGGCGTTCCGACTCCCATTAAATAACGGGGCTTGTCTTTCGGCATATATTCCTCTGTAACGTCTATGATATGATACATTTCCTGAGCCGTTTCACCTACAGCAAGACCGCCGATGGCATAGCCGTCAAGATCAAGCTCTGCAATGCGTTTCATGTGGTCGATACGCAGGTCATCATAAGTTGAACCCTGATTGATGCCAAAAAGCATTTGCTGTTTGTTGATCGTATCTTCAAGGGAATTAAGCTCCTGCATTTTCTTCTGACAGCGGCAAAGCCATCTGTACGTTCTGTCACAGGAATTTTTGGTATAGTTATATTCGGCAGGATTTTCGATACATTCATCAAAAGCCATAGCGATCGTTGAGCCTAAATCCGACTGTATTTTCATGCTTTCCTCAGGTCCCATGAAAATCCTGTGTCCGTCAATGTGAGAGGCGAAGGTCACGCCTTCTTCTTTGATATTGCGGAGTTTGGCAAGCGAAAATACCTGAAAACCGCCGCTGTCCGTCAGGATAGGCTTGTCCCAGCGTGTAAATTTGTGCAGACCGCCGAGTTTTTTGACGTTTTCATTTCCGGGACGCAAATGCAGGTGATAGGTATTGCAAAGCTGCACCTGACAGCGTAAATCTTTCAGATCAAGGGCAGAAACAGCACCTTTGATTGCCCCGCACGTTGCGACATTCATGAAAGCAGGTGTCTGTATAACGCCATGAGGCGTGGTGATCTCGCCACGCCTCGCTTTTCCGATTTGCTTGATAAGTTTATACATCTTCTTTTTTTACTTCTTTCAATCCGGCTCTCGCCTTTGCGGCAGCGACTTCTGCTTCAAATTCAGCCCTGTTCTTTTCGGCAGCGGCTTTTCTTTCTTCTTCATTGGTGAATTTGAGCGGCTTGTCATCACCGTCAACGAGTGCGGTCATCACATTTTCATGGAATACGGCAACCGTTCCCACAGGCATTTCCAAAACCCTGAGAGCTTCCGAACGGAATTTGAAAAGCTCGAATGACGGTATCCTGATATAGTCATCTGCTGCATGGTCCTCTTCATTCGGATCATTGAGCAGTCCGAAATACCAGCCTGAATCGCCGTCTTTGGCAGCTTCATTCCTGTTCATATATACATCAGGGGCATTCATGGCTTCCTTGAGTACCAATATGGAATCCCTGAAAGTGGTGACTTCAGGCTGAACATTGGCAGTCCTTACAGTTTCCACCTGCATATTCTGGACAAGAAGTGACAGGGTGATATCATCCGTTTTATCGCCGTTCATGGGATTCTTTCTGTAGTCATTCGACTGGACTACATAGAAGGTATTGCCGCTGTCATCTTTTCTTTCGCTCATGTAGAAGTATGACCAGCCGAAAGCCATAATGAATTTATCGCTGAATATATCCGTTTCACCTGTTTTGCTGATCTGCGTGAGAGTATTGAAAATAGCTCCTGCAGCATTCTTCATGGGATAGCCTGCATAGAGTCTGACGGTTTTTTCATTGATCTTTGCTTCAAAAGTTATCATAAAAGTAACTTCCTTTCTTAAAAACAATTCATATAAAATCATTGTATAATATTTTAAATTTTTTGTCAATGTTTATTTTATCATCAAAGCAATTTCATACTATAAAATGAGCAAATTCCGAATTCTTCGTGAAACTGCACAATATTCGCAAGTCCCCGATCTCTCCACACCGCCGCAAGTCATAGACTGACCGCAAGGTAAAACGGCTTGCCTCCCCTGATTTCAGGAGAGGTGCCGAGCGTAGCGGGGCGGAGAGGTTAAATGCGGCGACAGCCGCATAGACGTTTTTTTGTGCAGCTTTCAAATTTGCTCATTTATAGTTTCATATATGGAAATTGCATCTTCGCAAAAAAGTGACAAACAAGATAAAATCTTCGTCCAGATAAATATAATATAAAAAATGCACAAATCTGTCATTAAAAATATGTAAGTTTTAAATAACTTTGGTAATATATGGTAATTTTTGTGAAAGTATACAAAAAATGAATTTCGTGAAACAAAAAATTCTCTGTTCCTATTTGATAAAACCAAATCTTACCTCTTGTAATTTAAAAGCAGTCATGATATAATCTTCTCCATGATAAAAACGGTATTTAATGTTACTAATGTATAAGTTTACAACATTGTAATATTATTTTTCACAGGCATAATCTTTTTTTGTCAGGCATATAATATATAGTTACAGTGAATTTCATATGATAATAATGAGATGATTTCAAGAGGTGCGGAATGGATAACGAGGCTGTCAAAACCGAACAACCAACAGACAATGCCCCCAAAAAAACAAAGAAAAAGAAAAAGCGTTCCGCAAAATATTATCTGACCGAACTGC
>CAMHPW010000024.1 GCA_946187095.1 uncultured Clostridia bacterium
TAACACATTTAATCACTAATGTCAATGTTTTTAATTACTTAAAATTGCTCCTTATTCAGCGGGAAATGGTTTTCTGATAGTATACTTTGTATGCGAGAAAGGATGCCAGAGCAAGTACGGCAAGAACTCCCGCACAGATATAAAAATACATAAAGAAGTTCGTGAAATAGCCGACAAAGAGATTATAAAGAGAACGGGTATTGATATTGACTTTATCGATCTTGTCGGAAAAAGAAACAACAAGCGGAATAATGACTGTTGCAAGCGTGGCACCCGTCAGACCGTAACAGAGATATCTGAAACGTCTGTGCTTATACCTGTTGGTGAAGAAAATCACGGCAGATATTCCCAAAGCTATGGCAATAAGCACACCTATCGTGATGTTGATGGCAGTATTGAGTGTATCAATATATTTTCCTACGGTAGAGAAGAACGGTATGGATATCTGGGCAACATATATTGATGCTGCCTCATTCACGAAATAGATAATATTATTTTCGGTCTCGGTGTCTATTTCAATGTTTTTGAGTTTAGCATATTCTTCCACAGCGATATGGAGCTGCTGTTTGAATTCCGTTGTATCCACAAGAGTGGAACTTTTGGAATAAAATGAATCAATATAATTTTGGACAGCATTTTTTACATCGTAGCCATTGGCAAAGCTGACAGCGAATTCCTCCTCAAAGCCGCTGGCGTGTACAAGGTCTGTAAGGCGGCTTTGAAGTTCATTCCTGACCATATTATAATAGCCTTTATGATCCATGATGCCGAGCATATAATCTTTTGAAAAGACGGTAAATCTCAGCACCATGCATATCGACAGCAAAAACAGCACAAATGACAGGAAAAATGCCATCACCGAATACAGTACGGGTTTGAGTTTGGACTTTTTTTTGTGATGGCGGTGATGATGTTCTTCATGTTCAGCATCGACCGTATTTTCATTTTTAGTTTCGGACATGAGAATCTTTTACCTCCGTATTATTTTAACTGTTTTTGTCTATGACAGGACCTGAAACATATTTTGCATAGATAAATGCTCTCAGGTTCGTAAGACCGAGCGTATCAAACGGATAACAGGTATACATGATGAGATTTTCCTCGTTTTTGCCGAGATCGTAAGCCGAGCGGTCTTCATTGTCGGTTATTTTTGTGCCTGTTATTTCATACTGATAATTGCCGTAGTTGGTCCTGATTTTGACGATCTGACCTTCCTTGGCGTGTTTGAGACCGTTGAAATAAGTGTTGTTGTGACCTGCGATCAGAATGGTTCTGCCATATCCGGGAATGGCACTGCCGTTGTAAATGCCCACACCGTTTCCAAGCACATACCAGCTGTCACCGAAATAGAGATCAGCTTTGATCTGGCAGTCCTCAATGATGAGTTCGCCGAACTGATCTTCATAAGACGGGAATACAAAGCTGGAGGCTTTGACAATATCGGGTTTATCAGGATTTTCCGGAGTTTCGGAGGTGTCCTCGACAGGCACGAATATATTTCTGTGTTCTTTCGTAAAGGATTTTTCCCTGTCAGAGAAAAATATATTTGCCATAGAAAGATAGGAGGATGTGGAGGGGAGGATCACCGCTGCACATATGAGATATATCAGGATACAAAAAACAATGGGAAGAATCATAAAATTCTTCCCATCGGAAAATCCGGAACTGTGGGATCGGCTTTTGCGGTCACTTTTGTGATGGTGACTGTGGTGATGTTCAGACATCTTCGCTCACTGCCGACTTTCTTCTTTTGATCAGGCAGACACCTGCTGCCGAAACAAGGAATACACCTGTTCCCGCAACGGACATAACACCCGGAATGTTAAAGTCCAAGCCTGTATTCTTGATGGGATTGTCATCGATAGGTGAAATTTTGCTTGTATCGCCGCCGGGCTTGCTGGTATCGTCACCGGGCTGACTCGAATGCTGTCTGGGATTGTCGTTGTAGGGGTTGCCGTTGTAGCCGACATTGGAAGCAGTAAATACAACATTGCCGTCTATATCTACGACAGTAACGGTTCTTGTCGACTTGTCATAGAGAAGTTTAAGATTGATAACGCCTACGATATCGTTACACCTTACGATAAATTCATCGACCTGTGCATTGGTAAGGGCATCATATTTGACAGCCTGAGTATTTGTGAGGAAAACTTTGGTATCCTCAATTTTACTGATAATGGTGTCGGCATCAGCATCCGATATTTCGATGGTGTTCATATAATTTTCAGCCTGATTGATATACTGTACGGGGAGAGTTTTCATATTGCCTTCCATATCAACAGTTGTTCTGAGTTCATCGAGGATTCTCTGTTCTGCATTGTTGATACCGGCAGCCGAAACAGAAAGGGAAGCCGAAACTGCAACTGCTGCGGAGAGCATGGCTATTGAAATAAGCTTAATAGTCTTTTTCATATACATTTCCTTTCTCAAAATAGGATCACTTAAAAATCCGGTTACCAGAATTTAAACCTGTGACAATTATACTACCATTCCATGGGTTTGTCAATAAAACATTATATAATTTTTGGCTGAATAAACAGGAAATTTTTTACGTCTGATTACAGCATGGATAATTTTGCGATTCGTTTATATTCGTTTTTGGTGAAAAAGTAAAATTATCCGGGCAATATTGACATTGGCAGAGCAAATGTTTATAATGTTATTATTTGGAAAATATAATGAAACAGGGGAGTTTGAATGGAAGAGAGAATCGAACAGCAGCGTTTGCAGCAGCAACAGCCTTCTCAGAATGAAGCGGAGATCGACCTCAGGGTAGTGTTTGGGATCATCAGAAAAAATCTTATCCTGATAGTGATAGTGACCGTCATTTTTGGAATAGGAGCCTATTTCTATTCATCGTTCTTTATTGCAAAGCAGTATTCTGCAAGTGCTACGATCATCGTAAACAACAAGGCAACAGATAAGGCGATCATCAGTACAACGGAGATCAATGCCGCTCAGGATCTTGCGAATGTCTATTCCATTATCATCAAATCGGATACCGTTCTTCAGCAGGTCATTGACAACCTTCAGCTCAATATGAGCTATGAATCGCTCAATTCCAAGATAAGCGTTTCATCCGTCAATTCCACTCAGGTCATGCAGATCACCATGACACATACGAATCCTGAATTTGCACAGAAGGTCGTTGCGGAGATCGTTGAAGTGGCACCGCCCATTATTGCTGATAAAGTGGAGGCAGGTTCCGTCAAGGTGATCAGTGCTTCGAAAATATCCAACAACGGCAAGCCTGTCAGTCCGAGTCTCAAAAAGAATGCCCTGATCGGTGCGTTGGCAGGTATGGTGTTGGTACTGCTGCTTGTTTTCCTCAAGGAAATGACCAACAATACATTCAAGAATGAGGATGATATCATCAATACACTGAATGTTCCGCTGATCGGGATCATTCCTGAAGTTGACGGAAAGGAGTTTAACCAGTCATGAAAAAACGTGGACACAGAAAGCCGACTACCAAACAGCTTTTCAGCGTTGCAGACGACAATGCTCCCTTTTCCTATGTGGAAGCATATAAAATGCTCTGTACGAACCTGGAATTCATCACTGCCGCTCAGGACTGCAAGAAGATCATGATCACTTCCACTATTGCAAATGAAGGCAAGACCAATGTTGCCGTCAATCTGGCTTTGACTCTGGCAGGCTATGACAAAAAAGTCTGTATGGTAGAATGTGACCTCAGACGTCCCAGCGTTCACAGATTTCTGAAAGCAGAAAGGAATTCCGAAGGACTGACCAATGTACTCAAGGGCAAGACAGAACTGAAAAAGGCACTCAGGAATGTCGAGGGCACAACGATGGATATCCTGCTTTCCGGTTCAACGCCGCCCAACCCCTCAGAGCTTCTGGCAAGTGCCAGGATGAAAGAAGTCATCGATGAACTTGAGACAATGTATGACTATGTTATATATGATACGCCGCCTGTACTGCTTGTTACGGATGCGGCGGCTCTCGGAAAATATATGAACGGTGCCCTGCTTGTTGTCAAGCACAATGCGACGGAAAAAGGCATGGTGCTTAAAGCAAAGAGCAATCTTGATTCCGCAGGTGTCAAGATACTCGCTGCCATCTACAGTATCTACAGTGAGAAATCCGCAGGAAATTACTATTCGTCAAAATATTCTGCATATAATTATTACTATTACGGCGGATATTACGGCTATGGCTACGGCTACGGCTACGGTCACAGAAAGAAAAAAAATGATGACGAAGATGACAGTGAGGATTAATTGATATATGATAGATATGCACTGCCATATTCTGCCCGGACTGGATGACGGTGCTCGGACGATCGAAGATTCTCTTGCCCTTCTCCGTGCGGAAAAGGAACAGGGAGTCCGAAAAATCGTTTTCACGCCCCACTTCAATCCCGAAAGACAGAATCTTGAAAAATTTCTCCGTGCCCGTGAAAAAAGTTTTGAAGCCCTCAGCAATACAGACGGCTTTTCCGATCTCGGCTTTGAAACAAAACTCGGCTGTGAAGTATTCTTTACCATGCACCTGATCGAAGCGGATCTCTCAAAGCTCATCTTTGAAAATACAAAATATATTTTGATAGAATTTCCTGTCATGAACAGACCGTATGGCATTACCCGCACCATGCAGAGTATCCTTGAACGTGGATATACGCCGATATTGGCTCATGTTGAAAGATATGAATATTTCACGCATGATCCCGTAAAACTCTATGATCTTGTATCGATGGGCTGTATCGCACAGGTGAATGCTGCCGCCGTTGTCAATACTGCCAATGTAAAGGGTGTCAATGCCCTGCAGTATATCAATTGGGAACTGGCACATATCATATGCAGCGATGCACATTCGGTGGATCACAGACCGCCCAATATAAAAGCGGCATATCAGTTCGTTGAGAAAAAACTTGGCTCACAATACAGGGACTGGCTCATCAAAAACAGCCGTGATATTTTCGGCAACCGCTATTTCGATGAACCCGTCATACAAAAACCGAAAAAATTTCTCGGACGCTGGCGGTAAACAATGAACAATGTACAGTTAGCAATGTGCAATGATTTGTGCATTGCTGATTTTTTGCTTATGGATATTTTTCTCATTTGATATTGACAATATACTGAAAAATATAATATAATTATGTCAGTGGGCAAAATTGCCTTTGCAGTGATTTTTCGATAAAATATCTTTAAGGAGGAGAAATATAATGAAAGTTTGTCCTGTATGTAAGAGTGCCGTTCCCGATGATGCCGAATATTGCGATACCTGTGGAAATGATGAGTTTTTTGACGGAGGATATCCGCAGCAGTTTGAACAGCCTTATCAGGATGGCTACAGTCAGCCGCAGTATGACTATAATCAGCAGTATCAGCAGCCTCAGCCGCAGTATAATTATAATCAGCAGTATCAGCAGCCTCAGCCGCAGTATAATTATAATCAGCAGTATCAGCAGCCTCAGCCGCAGTATGATTATAATCAGCAGTATCAGCAGCCTCAGCCGCAGTATGACTATAATCAACAGTATCAGCAGCCTCAGCCGCAGTATGACTATAATCAGCAGTATCAGCAGCCTCAGCCGCAGTATGACTATAACCAACAGTATCAGCAGCCTCAGCAGCCGCAGTATAATTATAATCAGCAGTATCAGCAGCCTCAGCAGCCGCAGTATGACTATGATCAGCAGCAGCCGCAGTATCAGGAACAACAGGAACAGCCTCCTGCCGAAGTACAGCAGACGGTGACAGAAGAACCTGTTTATGAAGAAGTACAGCCTGCCGAAGAAACACAGCCTGCTGAAGAAGCACAGCCTGCTGAAGAAGTACAGACCGTTGAAGAGGCACAGCCTGCTGAACCCGAAGAACCCAAAGAAAATCCCTATGAAGTGTCAAAGAACTTTGTGTTTGAGAAAAAAGAAACGGCTGAACAGGTACAGCCTGAAACTAAAGAAAAACCCAAGAATCTCAAGGGCTATATCGAGATGTTCATGAATACAAAAGATCATACGATAGAGTTTGACAAGGGCGATATTGCCAAAAACAGTAAGGATGCCATGATCGCAAGTCTGGGCATTACTTTCTGGATACCGTTTATCAAGAAGGACTATTCCCGTTATGCGAGATATTACGGCAATCAGGGACTCCTTACACTCATACTGATGATACCCTGCACGATCTTCTATTGCCTGATTACAGGTGTCGTGATATGCAATGCCTGCACAGCGGCAGTCTATCAGAATGGTGTGGCAGCATTCAGATATCTCACCTTCGGCGGCTGGATAGCGGCAATTATTTTCTTTGCGATATGCTATGCGATACCTATATTTATCATATATTGTTCCATTACGAATATCAAACAGGGCAAAGCCAAGGATATACCATTGATCGGTGCATTAAGGCTTATCAGCTAATAAAAATATGTCCGGACAGCTTTTTGTCCGGACTTCTTTTATTTTGAATGTGAAAAGACAAATCTGATCTCAGGATATTCACGGTGCAGCTTTCGGAGCGTTGCCAGAACCGAAATGTAATCATCGGCATCATACTGCATGGCAAGGAGTTTTTCGGACGGGAAAAGGTCTTTTTCAAGAACTCTTTCATCAATGGCGGCATCTGCCGTAAAAAATACATTTTCTTCGGGTATGAAATAGCCTGTCATGGCATTGGCTGCCCCGCTGATGTCAACGGCTAACACCGAACCGTCACCCAATGCATCATAGACATATTTGAAACAGCTTTTCAAAGGCGTTTCCCCCTTGTAGACATTGAATGCCTTCATGGGAATATTTTCTTTCGGGAAAGTGCTTTTCAGGATCGTGTCGGAATCATTGTCGAATTTCATCACGCAGAGTAACTGTGCCGTTGACAGCAATTCATATTTCGGCAGTAACGGCAATGCACCGCAGCATTCCGCATTGGCATGTGTGAGCAGGACTTTTTTGATGCACAGCGGATCCATATTGTCTTTTTCAAGCCGGGCGATTACGGTATCTTCCCGTTTGAAAGAAATTTTATGTTTTAAAATATATTTTGCATAAGCCGCAGGATTCCTTTTCATTTCTTTGGAACAGCCTGTATTGATCAGGATATGCCCGAATTTTCTGTGTTCCATGAGAATGACGTTGACAGGCAGCTTTTCGGTTTTAAAGTCCGTATTGAGATACATTTCGGACATTTTGATCTCTTCATAACCGCATGGCAGGATTTTGAGTGAAACTATCTTTTTCATAAATGATCCCCGTTTTCCAAAAATATATGTTATCATTTTCACATATATTTTGTAAAAAGTCAAGTTTTTTTATCATCAGATGTTGTGCAATCGGAATTTTTCTGTTATTATATAATACGGAAATTTTTTTAAATACCGAAAGGGGAAAGATAATCATGTCCAAAACAAGCAGAAAAATTTTGGCGGCAGTTCTTGCGTCTGCAATGGCATTCTCTCTCACAGGCTGCAATGATATGTTCAAGAAAAATGAAAACAGCGAAAACAGCAAGACTTCACAGGTATCTTCACAGGCAAGTGAAGCTGTCAGCAAATTCGGCGGCAATATTGCCGTAAAGTCCGAAAATTTCACAGTCGGTCTGCCGATGGTGCAGCGTATGTTCAAGAATACCTATAACGATTTCGTTAATTACTATGCTTCCAACTATGAATTTGATACGGCAAAGAGTTCAAAAGTACAGTACTATGATGAAGAAAACAAAATTACATGGTATGATGAATTTATCGACAGTGCCAAGGGGAGTGTAAAGCAGCTTCTTGTGCTCTGTGAACTGGCTAAAAAAGACGGATTTTCCATTGACGAGGCTGATCAAAAGACAGTAGATGAAAATATTGCCAATATGCAGACTGCCGCCGACAATGCGGGACAGACGCTTGATGAGTATATTGCAAGTACTTTCGGCAGCGGTCTGAACGAAAAGGAAGTACGCAATAATCTGGAGCAGACGATTCTCGCAACGAAATATTATCAGAAAGTATATGACGGATTCACCTATACGGACGAGGACTATGAAAAAGCCTATGAAGAAAATAAAGAATCCTATCTCTATGCGGATTTCCTTTTCTTTGCATTCGGCTACGGTACAACGGATTCTTCCGAAGCATCTGTGACGATCGATGAAAAGCAAAAAGAAACAGCCAAAAAAGCTGCCGATGAACTTTTGCAGGTAAGGACCGAAGAAGAATTCAAGGCGTATATCACGAAATATCTGAATGAAAACCGTGATTATGTGAATATCACCACGGATGAATCGCATACGGAGGAAGATTATCAGGCGGCAATCAAATCACAGGTGAATTCCGCAAAGGTAGAAAAATATGCCTATGAAGCGACTTCCGAGGCAGGCAAATGGATTTTCAGCGATGAAAGAAAAGTCGGGGATACCTATGAATTTGAAGGTACAAGTTCCTACAATGTTGTCATGGTGCTGAAACCGTCCTACCGTGACGAGAGTATCAAGAAAAATGTCAGACATATTCTCTTTACAAAAGACAAATATGAAACGGATGAAAAAGCCAAGGAAATGGCTGAAAAAGTCTATGAAGAGTGGAAAAACGGCGAGGCTACCGAAGACAGCTTTGCAGAACTTGCCAAAATCCATAATGCAGATTCCGATTCGGGTTCAGCCGCAAACGGCGGTCTTTATACAGACGTTTATGAAGGTCAGATGGTCACTGAATTCAATGACTGGGTGTTCGATCCCGCAAGAAAAACAGGCGATACGGGTATCGTCAAGACAACTTACGGCTATCATATCATGTATTTTGTGAGTGACAGCAAGCCTGCATGGAAGACCACTGCCGATACGGTCCTCAGAAGAAATGCCTACAATGAGAAATATTCCGAATTGGAAAAAACAATTACCGTTGAATTTGATGACGACTATATCAGAACGATTCCCGATCCGACTGAGGAAATCGATCCTGATGATACAAGTGAGGTTTCCGAAGAAAGCAAATAATATCGGAAATGCAAAGCTGAGTTTGAAAGGGTGTGTTTGTATGTATGAAGAACTGAAAAAAGTGATTGATGAAAGCAATAATATCGTATTTTTCGGGGGTGCAGGCGTTTCCACGGAAAGCGGTATACCCGATTTCAGAAGCGTTGACGGACTGTATAATCAAAAATACGACTATCCGCCCGAAACGATTTTAAGTCACAGCTTTTTCATTCGCAAGCCTGAGGAATTCTATAAATTCTACCGTGACAAGATGATATGCACATGGGCGAAACCCAACAATGCACATATTGCCCTTGCCAAGCTCGAAGAAACGGGCAAGCTGAAAGCCGTTGTCACACAGAATATAGACGGTCTGCACCAGATGGCAGGCAGTAAAAAAGTATATGAACTTCACGGCTCTGTACACAGGAATTACTGCATGAAGTGTAAGAAATTCTACGGTATTGAGGCGATAACGGAGAGTACGGGCATACCGAAATGCACCTGCGGCGGCATGATAAAGCCCGATGTCGTTTTATACGAAGAAGGTCTTGACGATAAAACCGTCACAAAAGCCGTAACAGCCATTTCAAAAGCTGACGTTCTTATCATAGGCGGCACGTCCTTGAATGTCTATCCTGCGGCGGGATTCCTGAGATATTTCGGGGGCAGTAAAATCGTTCTCCTCAACAAGTCCGCAACGCCTTTCGACAGTGAAGCCGATATCATTATCCGTGATCCCATCGGACAGGTTCTGAAAGAAGTTGTCGGTTAATTGTTCAGCCAAAGATGATGTTTTTCAGGACATTATCTTTGGCTGATTTTTGTAATTATCACTTGAATTTATTATGGCAATATTGTATAATTTTATACAGTAAGTTAATGAAGCGGAGGTATCAATTTGGAACTTAAAGTGCAGAATGTTTTCAAGAACTTCGGTGAAAAGGAAGTGCTCAGGGATATTTCCCTGTTGGCTCAAAGCGGTACGGCTCTGGGACTTCTCGGCAGAAACGGTGCGGGAAAAACGACCACTATCAGAATTATCATGGGCGTATTCTTGGCGGACAAGGGAAAAGTGCTCATTGACGGCAAGCCGATCAACAGGGATAAAATCCGTATCGGCTATATGCCCGAAGAAAGAGGACTGTATCCCAAAATCAAGATATGCGACCAGATGGCGTATCTTGCACAGCTCAGGGGAATGACTTCCAAAGACGCTCAGAAAGCCTGTGACCAATGGCTTGAAAGAATGGGCATGACGGAATACAAGACTAAAAAGCTCGAAACGCTCAGTAAAGGCAATCAGCAGAAAATACAGCTTGCGGTAACTTTAATGTGTAATCCTCAGATAGTGATATTGGATGAGCCTTTTTCCGGACTCGATCCCGTCAATGCCATGCTCCTCAAAGATGTTATCAAAGGAATGATAGACGGCGGAGCAATCGTGCTGTTTTCCAGTCATCAGATGAACTATATCGAGGAATTCTGTGAAAGCATAGCAATTATTAATCAGGGTAAAATTGCCATTGACGGCAAAATCAGTGAAATCACATTGAAATACAAACCAATCACCTCCTAATCTTTGTTTAATTGCATTTGTACAATGTTCACTCAAAGGAGTAGCTCTACTCATATAAGCTTGTTTGCAACATTCAACAATAGAATTAAATTCATTCATATCAATTCCTTTTCCTACAGAGATTTGTTTATAAACAGGTTGAGGACCAGGTTGGCCATATCCAGGTTGTGGTCCATATCCAGGTTGAGCACCAGGTTGACCGTAAGGTGGTTGTTGTCCATATGGAGGTTGGCCTGGTTGTCCGTATGGAGGTTGACCTGGTTGACCATAAGGAGGTTGACCTGGTTGTCCATATGGAGGTTGAGCACCGGGTTGTCCGTATTGTGGTTGACCATATCCAGGTTGTCCATATTGTTGTGGAGGAACTGTTGAATATGCTGGCTTCATTTTTTTAATTATAATTAATAAATAATTTTGTGCTTATTATTTATTAAAAAT
>CAMHPW010000025.1 GCA_946187095.1 uncultured Clostridia bacterium
ACATGGGAAATGTCTGAAAATACGGACGGCTTTGAGGAAATGTTCAGGATCACTTTGCAGTTTGAAAAAGAAAATTATTCCCTTGTACTTTATCAGAATGATCAGAAAGAAATCCTTGCGGAAGTTGACGGCATCAAAAAATGCATCGTGGATACGGATTTTGTCAATAAAATCCTTGCCCAAACCGGAAAGATACCTACAGAAGAGCCTGTGGCAGTAGTGGAACAGGAAGAGGAATGAAAATATCAAAAGTGTCATTCATAACAAAGCGTTATGAGTGACACTTTTTTTCAGAGAGAATTTACGGCATTGAAGATATCGGATATCCTGTACCATGTCGGAAAATTCACGATACCCGTCACGGGCAGATCGAAAACTTCCTGAAATGTTCTGACGGACTGTGCTGTTTTCGGACCGTATATGCCGTCAACGGCAAGCTTGCTGATAAGCGGATAGTTATTGGATATCCTGTTTAACTGACGCTGTATCGTTCTGACAGGTTCGCCTCTTGAACCGTTCTGCAAAACTCCCGAAAATGAGAGGGGAATGCCCGAAACCTTTTTGGCCTCTTTCAGAATGATGTCATAGCCGTAATATCTTTTCAAAATCTGAATGGCGGAGTATCCCTGTTCGGCAAGGGACTTTGAACCCCATTGGCTCAGCCAGCCCTCACGGACAACTCTTACACCGTCACTGTATTGTGTAAACAACGGCTGATTGATATCGGGACGGGAGATATAAAGCGTGAAAATCTCATCAACGATATCGGAAATTTCCTGAAAGATATTCCTGCCGTAGAAAAATGCCTGATCGTATGCAGTGGAACTTGTTATCGTGAAGTCATAGCCCTTGCTTCTGTACCATTCCGTATAGACACGGCTCAAAGTGAAGGAAAGTATCGCAAGGATATTTGCTTTGAGAGCTTCACGGGGCCAGCTTGCATAAATCTCACTGCTTGCGACATTCTTGATATAATCTTTAAAAGTCAGTGTATAGTTCGGGGCGGAACTGTCCGAAGGCACACCTGCATGAACAACGATAAATTCAGGTATGACCGTTTCGGGCAGTACAACAAGATTTCCTGTCGGCAGACGCTTGATCTCGGCTTCGGGAATCTTCGGCGGAAAATCTCCCCACAATGTCGGATAGGGGATATCGACATTTTCAAAATTCTGTACGAGATATACATTCTGAATGGAAGTCGTATCGGGATAAATTTGGATATTCTGTATGAAAGCACTCTGATAGCCGTCAAGGCTGACACGCATATCATACTGATTGAAAGGTCTTGGCTGACCGTAACTCAAAGAATTTTCAATCGGCGGTGCGGAAAGGATCACAGGCTGTAACTGTCCCTGTATATCCGTGAAAGATTCCTGGATCACCGTATCCGTTTCGGGTGAAATGATCTCTACTTTTGCATTTTCGGCAGGCTTGCCGATGTTATTCAGAAAGATATTTGTTTTTAAAAGTCCGTAGCCGCCGTTGATATTCTCCACTTCGGGCATGGGAAAAACCTCCTCGTGATTATGCATTATGAATTATGAATTATCAAGGTGTTGTGATGTTATAGTTGATTACCGTTTCACGAACTGATGCAAATGTATTGTATAAATTCATCCTGCCGTAGCCCCATTGATTATTGGGATAGGAAATATTTTCATCTCTGACACAGCCGCTGATGAAAAGACTTTTGATCAGGTCGCCGTTGATAGTCGGCATATTGTTTTTGACAATGCCCCATTCCATGAGTAAAGCGGCAGCCCCTGCCGTGACGGCGGCAGCGGCACTTGTACCTGTCATAGTGCCGTAACCTGTGGGGAAAATGCCTTTGATATTCACTCCCGGTGCCGTGAAATCGGGGGATATCTGCGGTACTCTTGTAGGTCCCCATGAAGATGATACCGAAAGGCTTTTATCGCTTGGATTGTACGCACCGCAGGTGATAGCCCTTACAGCCGTTGCAGGATAGACAATAGTGTATTCGGGTATGGGCTTTAAAAATTCCACGCTTTCGGGGACTTGTCCCGTAATGGGCAGCCATGCCCAATACTGACCGTCAATGATATTGTCTCCGAACAGTTTGATATCCCATATACCGCCTGTGGCATTCCTGAACCCCACGATTAAATTATTGTTGATATCTTTAAAGTATTTGATATGGACCGTTGTATTTTCAAAGACAAGTTTTTCGGAATATTCCAGCCCCGATTTGAAAGGAATACGGGGAATTGTTTCGCCTGTCGGGGAAATGACTCCGAGCGATACTTTATCAAATGCGGGATTGAATATCATAACGGAAAAAGAAGCCCCTTGTTCACCGACACGCACACTGATATTTTCGACTTTGCCGTTTAAGATTTTGCCCTGCGTATGATGTTTTGCATTGGCTTCATTACCTGCGGCAGTGACAAAGGCATAGCCTGCCCTTTGGGAGATGAATGAAATGTAATCTTCAAAGAGCGTATTGCCGTCATGTGCACTGGAATTGGAACCCATGCCGATACAGATAACGGCAGGCATGGCAAATTCGACGGCTTTGTCGATAATATATTTGATTCCCAGAAGATAATCCGAAGATTCATATAAATTGGGATTGTCGGGTGAAAGCAGATATCGGTTGATATAATAATCCCTTGCCCGTTTGAGTTTAACGGCAATGATATTGGCATGGGGGGCGGCACCGATATATTCACCGTTGGAATTGGCGGCGGCAACTGATGCCAAAAAAGTGCCGTGACCGTCCTCATCAACAGAGGGAACTATCGAAAACGGATTTTCCGACTGCAAGGCATTATTGAGCTGTTCATTGGAATACGTTGAACCGAAATATAAATTGGGAGTGCGTTCACCGTCAATGCTTTGGTCCCAAATGCTTAAAATTTTAGAGGAACTGTCCTCAAACTGAAAGGCTTTATTGGTGTAGTCAATGCCCGTGTCGATAATGCCGATAATGACACCGTTTCCCGAAAGGTCAAGAAAGGGCTGATTCAATACTTGTGTAATGCCGCTGATCTCGTTGCTTTGGATATCGAGAGGTGACATGATTTTCGGAAAGAATGAAAGAAAATCACTGCCCAAATCTACAAGAAGTCGTTGGATATATTTTTCATTCGTATAGGCGATAACGGAACTGTTTTCAAGCTGAGTGCCGAGATGGATATAGGGCTTATCCCTGATATATTCACGGAAACGTCTTGTATTGATGACCTGAAAATCGACAGTTGTAGGAAGCTTTACAAATTCTTCAAGGGGCAAATCATTTTCAGACAAGTTCAAACCCTCCCCATTGATATCGTTCCATGTAGGAAACGGAATTGCTTAAACACAGAGTGCCATAGCCGAAAGTCTGATTCGGATAAATAATGCCGTCGGAACGCCTTGCACCAAGGCGTAAAAAAGCCCTGATTCTTTCACCGTAGAGAAAGGGGGAATTTCCGTTGACAATGCCCCACTGCATCATTAAAGCGGCTGAACCCGTTACAAAAGGGGCGGCAAAGCTTGTGCCTGTAAAATAGTCGTAACCGCCGCCCGAACGTGCGGAAATGACATTGATGGCAGGAGCGGCAATATCGGGAATAAGGGAAGTATCGGGAATACCGTTTCCCGAAAATTCGGCAATATTTCCGATTTTATCGTTATAGCCTGATACACGTATCACTTTATGTGCCGTTGAGGGCAGAGTCATTGTATTATAAACAGACGGATCGGCAAAATAGGTTTTCGCCGTGACTTCTTCAATGGTCGGCATCCATATATTGATTTCGCCGTCAACGATTGTGGAAGGGATAATTCTTAATTTCCATAAGCCTGAACGGATATAATTTTCATTGGCGGAAATATTGAAATAAATTTCCTGTTGGGCGGAATAGCGAGTCGGCTGACCGTAAATGACAGTCAGAGTCATGTTATCGACACGGACAGTTTTTAAACGGTTTTCGATATTGATGACACCCGAACTGATACCGTTGGGAAATATGAGTTCGACCGCAAATGTATCGGCAAAGTTTTTCCAAAGGGACAAATAAAAATCGGTAATGCCCGAAGCCGTGAAAAATTCGATTTCCTTTATCTGATTGGATTTGAGAAAGCCGTTGAAATGATGCCCTGCACCGCCTTCATTTCCTGTCGGAATGACAAGGACATTTTTCCATTCGGCAGCGATTTCGGAAAGATATTCTTCAAAAAGGCTGCCGCCTGTATGTGAACCGCTGTTCATGCCGAAACTCATATTAACGGCAACGGGCTTTTGCAGTTCTCTTGATCTGGAAATGATGTATCTGACAGCCCGCATGATATCGGTTGACTGTGCAAAAAAATCTCCCGAATTACGCCCGACTTTGACGATAATCAAATCGGCATTGAAAGCGACACCGTGATTGCCTGCGGCAATACCTGCAACGGCTGTACCGTGACCGTTGAAATCATTGGACGGAACAATTGAAAACGGATCATCGGACTGCAAAGCGGAGTTGATCTGGAACTGCGTGTATTCCGTACCCTCATTGAAATTTACAGGCGGAGAGCCTTCAATTGTCTGATCCCATAAATAAAGTATGCGTGTGGAGCTGTCTGCATTTCGGAAATCAATGTGAGTGTAGTCAATGCCCGAATCTATAATGCCGATAATTGTGCCGCTGCCGTTCAAGTTATAGCTGTACGGATTCTGAACGGAAAGGATGCATGAAGAAGTCAAATCTGTGGCACCGAGATAAAGTTTTTTGGGAAGTTCGATATCCTCGATTTCGGGGAATGAATAGAGCTGAACGATTTGGTTGGTGTCGATAGAAAGGATCGCATAGTTGGGAGAAAGTATTTCGGCATAGGAGTTGAATATATTTGCAACGGAAAAAATATCGCCGTTGTATTTCACGATAATTTCGGTAAGAGCCATAACATCACCCCCGAATGAATGAGGAATTAGGAATGAGGAATGAGGAATTGTTTTTTGTCATTCCGAATTTATCATATGTTTGATTTTCATCAAAAATGACAAATGAGGAATGAAAAATATTTCTCATTCCTCACTCCTCATTCCTCACTTAGACGATGGTTTTTTGATAAGAGCCATGATAAAGCCGAAGAAAACGGCAGCGGCGATCCCTGCGGAACAGGCTGTAAAACCGCCGCTGAAAGCACCTAAAATGCCGTCTTTTGCAACGCTTTCTTCAATGCCTTTTGCAAGGGAATAGCCGAAACCTGTCAATGGTACGGTTGCCCCTGCACCTGCAAAATCGACAAGGGGTTCATACAGTCCGAGAGCAGTCAAAATCACACCTGATGTCACATAGATCACGAGGATGCGGGCAGGAGTCAGTTTTGTTTTGTCGATCAAAATCTGAGCGATAACGCAAAGGATACCGCCGATCAGAAATGCATAAATGTACTGCAAGAAATATTCACCTCGATAAGATATTCTCTGCAAAATCCAAAAAATTATTCACACAGGGAATGAAAATTATTGATAGTAAAATTGTGCATTTTATATTATGAAAGGGGGAGATATATTTTTTCGGATAATTTTATTTCAGCAAGGTGCAAAAAATAAAATGGTCAGTTGTGTATAAAATATAGAAAAAAATTGATAAATCTATTGCATTTTCGGAATGAATATTTTATAATTAGAATATCGATTGATAGAATGTAAAAATTGTCGAAAGAAACGGTTTTGCATGGAATGAATTGAAAACAAGGCGGTGGAGTATGAGTTTTTCGCACAGACCTGTTCTTCTGGAACAGACGATCGGTTCTCTGGATATAAAGCCTGACGGGATATATCTGGACGGAACAGCAGGCGGTGGGGGACACTCTGCTGAAATACTGAAAAGACTCGGGAACGGCAGATTGATATGTGTCGATCAGGATCCCGATGCGATTAGGACACTGCATGAAAGATTTGACGGGTATGAAAATGTAACGATAGTGCAGTCAAATTTTTCGGAAATGAGGAGTATCCTGTCTGAATTGGATATAGAATCTCTTGACGGGGTGTTATTGGATATAGGCGTTTCGTCTCATCAGCTTGACACGGCTGAAAGAGGGTTTTCCTATCATAACGATGCACCTCTTGATATGAGGATGAGTCAGAGCGGAGTGACTGCCGCCGAGCTTGTCAATGAGCTGCAGTTCAGTGAGCTTCTGCATATCCTGTCGGTTTACGGAGAAGAGAAATTCGCAAAGAATATTGCCCGTGCAATAGAACGTGAAAGGAAAATTAAAAAAATAGAAACGACATTGGAATTGGCGGAGATAGTGAAAAGTGCATATCCGCCTGCCAAAAGACATGACAAGCACCCTGCAAGAAAGACGTTTCAGGCATTGAGGATCGCCGTGAACGGAGAGCTTGACAGGCTTTCCAAAGGACTTGACCAGGCGTTTGAGTGTTTAAAAGCAGGAGGGAGATTGTCGGTCATCACGTTTCATTCGCTGGAAGACAGGATGGTAAAGCAAAGAATGGCAAAATGGTGCGAGGGCTGTACCTGTCCGAAGGATTTTCCGATATGCGTTTGCGGGAATCAGCCGAAGGCGGAATTGATCTTCCGAAAGCCCGTTGAGGCGGAGGAGAAAGAATTGGAGGAAAATCCGAGAAGCCGAAGTGCAAAACTCAGGTGCTGCAAAAAAATCTGAATATGTGTCAATTTACATAAAGTCCGTCTGATTGCGGAACAGGCAGGACATTTTGGGAAAGGGTGTATGGATATGGTCAGGGATAAGTTAAATGCAGCAGCTTATGACCTGTCAGTGTTTGAGGAAACTCATAAAAGGGTAGGCAAAGAAAACAAGAAAAAAAGCAATATCATAAAGATCAATGCCGGCAAAAAGGCAGCCGGCTTCAGGAGAAAGAGAAATCCTGTAGTGATAACAGCGGTGGCACTGAGTATGGCTGCAGTGACGGCAGTAAGCGTATGGATCGTATGCAACAATGTCGCACTCAATGAACTCAATCAGGAGATCGCTTACAAAAGAGAGGAACTTTCTCATCAGGCAAATCTTGAGGATGAATATCAGATGAGAATCGACAGCAAACTCACATCAAGCATGATAGAGGACTATGCTTCAGAGAAACTCGGCATGACACAGCTCAAGAATGCCCAGAAAAAATTTATATCCTTGTCAGACGGAGATGTCGGTCAGGTGATCAGGGATGACGGAACCAATACGGTGCTTGATTCACTGAAAAAGATATTCAGCACAAAGGAAAACTGACATAAAGAAAAGAATTCTGCAATAAGTATGGAAAAGGGTTGTAACAAAAGTATAGCACATGGATAGGGAACTTTTGTGTACAACCCTGCTTTTGCTTAAAGAAATTTTGGGAAAGGAAGAAAACAGACCTATGGCAAAAATGGGTACAGTAGCAAAGCTGAAAAAACGTACCATTATCATAGTGGCATTTATCATGACAGGGCTTGTGATCGTTGCGGGAAGACTTTTGTATTTCCAGACGGTCATGGCGGATGAGCTTCAGCAGAAGGCTGTGGAACAGCAGCTTTCGGACAAAACGCTCATGGCAAGGCGTGGAAGTATCTATGACAAAAACGGGGCACTTCTTGCACAGAGCCTGACGGTATGGAATATCGTGCTTGAACCGAAGGCGATCAAGACGGAAGAAGACCGTATACTGATCGTGAACGGTCTTTCGGAACTGCTGAATGTGGATAAAAACTCCCTGTATCAAAAAAGCAAAAAAGAAACATGGTATGAAATAGTGAAAAGAAAAGTTTCCACGGATGAAAAAGATAAGGTGCTGGAACTGATGGATCAGCTTTATGCAGAACATCAAGTGCCGAATGCCGTGAGAACGATAGAAGATTATAAGAGATTTTATACGAATGACAATTTTGCGGCAAACGTACTGGGATTTGTCGGCTCGGATAATCAGGGGCTTGCGGGAGTCGAATATCAGTATGATGATTATCTCAAAGGCAAAAACGGCAGACTTGTTGTTTCAAGGGATTCTATCGGAAATGAAATGCCGTTCCCGTATGAACAGAAAATAGATGCCGTTGACGGCTATAATCTGACTCTGACGATAGACCAGACGATACAGAGTATCATGGAAAAATATGTCAGGGAAACGATCAAGGAATTCAATGTCGGCAACCGTGGCTGTGCGATCATGCTCGATGTCAAAAAAGGAGCGATACTGGGGCTTGCGTGTGAAGGTTCGTTTGATCCGAATGATCCGTTCACGATCGCAGATGCGAAAGTGGCAAAGCAGATAGAAGCATTGCCGGCAGACAAGCAGGAGGCAGCCGAAGGTGCGGCACTGAGCCGTCAGTGGAGAAACAAGGCTGTCAGTGATACTTATATCCCCGGTTCTGTATTTAAAATGGTCATGGCATCGGCAGTTTTGTCGGAAGGCTTTATCAATGAGAACACCAGATTCCAGTGTGCAGGTTCCTATTCACCGTTCGAGGGTGCTCCCATGATCGACTGCTGGGAAAGCAGAGGTCACGGTACGGAAACGCTCGAACAGGCTCTCTGCAATTCCTGCAACCCTGCCTTCATGCAGATGGGCTTCATGCTCGGCAGGGAAAAATATTATGAATATTATGTCGCATTCGGATTTTCAGAGAAAACGGGGATAGACCTTCCCGGTGAGAGTGAAGATATCTTCTTCTCTACAAAAGACAAAGCGGTCAACGGCATGAGCCTGATGGACCTTGCAGTCGGTTCTTTCGGACAGAACTTTAAAATAACGCCTATACAGATGATCACTGCCTGCGGTGCGATCGCCAACGGCGGAAAGCTCATGAGACCTTATGTAGTATCACAGGTGTCGGATTCCAGCGGAAATGTCGTGAAAGCAACGGAACCGTTTGTCAGGAATCAGGCAATCTCGGCAGACGTTGCCAGGCAGGTATGCAAAATGCTGCAGACAAATGCGATATCCGGCGGTGCCGTGAACGGTTACGTTGCAGGCTACAGGATCGGCGGCAAAACGGGTACATCCGAAAAAACAGTGGATGAAGACGGTAAGCTCAGTGATGACTATATCGCTTCCTACTGCGGCATTGCTCCGGCGGAAGATCCCGAAGTGGCATTGCTCTGTTACTTTGATTCGCCTGATAAGAAGATCAATTATTATGGTACGACTGTTGCGGCACCGTGTTTCAGGAATATCATGAGTGAGGTGCTGCCGTATCTGGGCATAGAGAGAATCTACACAGAGGCGGAGCTGAAAAATCTCGATACGATAACGGGTGCATATGTTGACATGACGGTGGAAGAGGCAGAAATGCAGATCAAGAATTCTTCTCTGAATGTAAAGGTGATAGGAGAGGGAAAGACAGTGACAGGACAGAATCCGTCAGCATATTCCACGATACCAAAAGAGGGTACGGTAATACTTTATACGGAGAAAGAACCCAAGAGAACGGAAGTTGTCGTTCCTGATTTTTCCAATCTTTCTCTGACGGATGCCAATCATGTGGCAGCGGAGCATTCGCTCAATATATGCATAGAGGGCAGCAATGCGGGCAATAATGGTGCATACGTCAAGAAACAGGATATTGCGGCAGGTACATCAGTGGAAAGCTACAGCGTGATCACCCTGACATTCAATCAGGATAATTCTATTATGTAAAGAAAAAGGATACGGGAAAGGCGGATAATATCATGGTCAAGATATGGACGATCATAGCAGCAGTCACTTCTTTCGGAATATCAGCACTGTTCGGGATATGGCTGATACCCTTTCTGAAGAAGGTGCATTTTCAGCAGACGGAACGTGAAGAGGGAATCGACCTTCACAAAAGCAAGCAGGGTACACCTATGATGGGCGGTTTCATGTTTATTCTTTCAAGTATCGTTTCGGGGATCGGCTGTGTGATACTTTATAATGCGATAGGCGGCACTCCCGAAACACCTTTGCTTTGTGCCAAGATATATGCAGGCATATTCATGGCTCTGGCATTCGGTGCGATAGGATTCATGGATGACTATATCAAGGCCGTCAAAAAGAGAAATCTGGGACTGACACCCAAACAGAAGCTGCTTTTGCAGTTTCTGGCAGCAGCGGCATATCTTGCAACGGTATATTTCTTTGGCGGAGATACAAGGACATTTGTTCCGTTTGTGGGGATGGTCGATATCGGTATCATGTACTATCCGCTGGCAGCAATATTTATCGTGGGGATCGTTAACGCAGTGAATCTGACGGACGGCATCGACGGACTGAACGGTTCTGTGACATTTTTCGGTTCGATCTTCTTCATGCTGATCGCACCGCTGATCGAGAGAACGGGAGTTTCGATCGCAGCGGCTGCACTGGCAGGCGGCTGTCTGGGATTTCTCGTATGGAATTTCCATCCTGCAAAAGTGTTCATGGGTGATACAGGTTCGCTGTATCTGGGCGGATTCATGTGTGCACTGGCATTTGCCCTTGATATGCCTCTGATGCTGATACCCATCGGCATTATCTATATCGTTGAGATGTTTTCGGTCATTCTTCAGGTAAGCTATTTCAAGATCACTCACGGAAAAAGACTTTTCAAAATGAGTCCGATCCATCATCACTTTGAAAAATGCGGCTGGTCGGAAGTCAAGATCGTGATCGCATTCAGTGCCGTTACAGTGGTATTCGGTGCATTGGCACTTCTGACCGTTATGAAATATACGAATTTTATATAAAAAGAAAGGAGTTTTTCGGAATTGAGAACGGGAGTATCTTCAAAAAGAGTTCCGTCAAAAAAAACGGCAAAAAAACCTGAGATCGGAAGAGCGTCGTGTAGGGAAAGTG
>CAMHPW010000026.1 GCA_946187095.1 uncultured Clostridia bacterium
GGAATGAAACATAAAAGTTGTTTTTATAACTTTTTATAAGTTTTCAGTAACGGGCGTATCAAAAATATTTGAGCGTGCGACATGGATGCCGTATATTGCACCCGATCAGGCAGGTGCATGGGCTTTGCCTGCACACAATACGAATTTCTATACAGATACTCTCACCGTAACACTGAGAGCCAATGACCTGAAAGAAGCAAGATATGAAACTTCCGAAGGTGCTTTCGGCACTTATACGGACGGTCAGACGATCGTGATCGGCAGCAAGACAAAAGCCGGTGAAAGCATCAATGTTACTCTTACGGGTACAGGCAACAGCGGCAAGGAAGTCAGCAGTGTATTCACCTATAACAAGAAAGAACGTGGCGTAACGGTCTATTTCGACAATGCACAATATAACTGGAGTGCCGTTTATGCCTATATCTATGATGACAGTGTTACACCGACAGTTAAAAATGCAGTATGGCCGGGTGTTGCCATGACATACAATTCGGAATACAAGCTGTATGAAATATCCATTCCCGATGAACTTTTGAACGGCAGGGTAATTTTCACGGAAAGTAAATCCGCCACTACCAACCGTTATCCCGCAGATCAGAAACCCGGATTGGCGATCGGCGGAAAATCAATGAAATTCTCCTACGGCAATACTTGGGAAGCATTCGTTGCTCCGGTAGAAGAATTGAAGAGTACATCTGTCGTTTCGCCGCAGAAGATCGCTCTCGGACAGTCCACAAAAGTCAGCCTGAGTTCAACGGGCGGTAAAGGTGAAGTTACTTATGCAGTGTATTACAAGAAAATTCAGGATACGAAATGGTCTTGCGTTCAGAGTTTCTCAAAGAACACTTCCGTTTCGATAACGCCTTCCTATGCGACAGCCTATGAAGTATGCGTAAAGGTAAAAGATTCCACAGGCACTATTGTAAAAACTTATTCCCCCTTGAATGTCACCGCCAATGAAAAAACAGATTTAGTCAATATTTCTATTATTCCGACACCTGCCGTTGTTGTGGATAAACCTATTACGGTATATTGTGTGAGTGAGGGAGCAAACAATGTGACTTATGCCGTATACTACAAGAAATCCACCGATACCACATGGACAAAGAAACAGGATTTCAGTACAAATACTCAGGTCAATATCAAGCCCGCAAGTGCAACACCCTATAATGTATGCGTCAAGGCAAAGGACAGTGCAGGAAATATCGCAAAGGTGTATCTTGAATTTACGGCTACGGCAAGTGCAGACAGTGATCTGACGAATACTTCAACGATTTCTGCTACTTCCGCAAAAGTCGGTGAGAAAATTACCGTCAAGGCATCAGGCAAAGGCAACAGCGGTACAAAGACTTACGCTTTCTATTACAAAGCAAAGTCCGCAGCAAAATGGACAGCGAAAAAGAGTTTCTCATCAACGGCCTCTGTCGGCATCACCTTCAGCAAGGCAGATATCTATGAGATATGTGTCAAAGTCAAAGATGCAACAGGCAGCATCGCAAAGAAATACTTCACGGTAAAAATAAGCTGATGTGAAAGCATAAAAAAATCCCGATATTCTCTGCTTGAGAATATCGGGATTTTTATGTTTCGGGGGGGTTATCCTTCATAATTTGACCATGAACCTGATTTGTATTTGAACTTTGTTTTCTGTATGCCTGTTCCGGGTTTGGGTTCATCGGATATGTCAATCTTGAATATCTGACCTGCATTGACACTTGAACTGTATGTGAGGTCTGCTGTCTGATAGGCAATGGCACCGTTCTTGACTTCATCATCTGTTACGCCTGAATTGAATACAAGACCGAGATCCTTGCCCAGCGGAAGAACAACTCTGTAGATATCACTGTCACCGATTCTTTCCATTTCAACACCGGGCCACGGACCTTTCATGCCGTACCATTCTTCGCCGGTGAGTACGTTTATGGGTTTTGTGCCCCACCAGTAAGCATAGACTTTATCCCATTTTGTTTCGCTGTTGTCAAAGTAGAAATAGTTGAATATCTCGGCAGGTCTGGAATCGTTGGGATCAATGCTGACGGGTTCGATATATGAAAAATCTTTCTGTGTATACTCAATGGGAGCACCGCTTTCCAATGCGGAAACTTTCTGTGTGAACATTGCTTCAAGGAATTCGGGATAGATATTTCTCCAGAACGGTACGAAGTGACCGCCGTCCTCGTCTTTGTTGAACACAAGTTTGTTTTTCGGATAGCCGTTGACGGCAAGGAAGTTGTATACATCGACATCGCTTTCAGCAGTATCGGCATTGTAACTGCCTGCATAGAAATATATGAAAGGCATATCGTCACTGAATTTGAGGGAACTTGCATATTTTGCCAGAGACTGATCGTCATATATCTGGAATGATGCGGATAATGCACCGACTGTGCCGAATTTGTCGGGGTGATCCATGCCGATATAGAAACTTGCCAGACCGCCGAATGAACTGCCGCAGATAGAATTGTGTGCAGCGTCAGTATAGACGTTGTAATTTTCTTCAATATAGGGTGCGACTGTGTCATAAATGAAATCGGAGAAAGCGTCGCCACGTTTTTTGGATTCCAGTGTCTGACCGTCATATACTTTGAATTCAGCAATATCAGGGAGAAGTTCATCGTCTCTCGAAGCAATCAATTCATCGTTTTCGTCTGTTGCCCCCATCGTTTCAATGGCAACGATCATGGCTTTATTGTCGGTAGCCGCCATCATGCTTTCAACGTGTTCGGCAACATTCCATGATTCGACTTCGCCCGATATCTCCGTGGAAAGCACAGTCTGACCGTCAAGCATATAAATAACGGAATATTTGTCGGCGGAATCCTTGTCGTAATCATCGGGAGTCCAGATATAGACATTCTTGTCATAGCCGTCAAACTGGAATGTCTTTGTTTCATATTTGGGCTGATAGTTGGGTTCTTTGTCCTTGACATAGGGACGCAGTTCATTATCTTTGAGATACCAACCGCTTACAAACTTATTGAAAGCAACGTCCATACTTGATTCGGGTGCACCGTAATCAAAATGTACCATATTGTAAAGGCTTGTATCACCTGTGCAGGCGTAGATGAAATCACCGCCGTCTTCGCCTACTTTTTCCATTTCGACCTCTTTTTTGGCTTCATCGTTGGAAGAATTCCAGAGAGTAGCGGTCATTTTTGCACTCTTGCCGTTGTCCCTGACATAGATGGTGTAATCATTCTCATTGGTTTCCTTGTTGTCATCGGTTTTCTGTTCGATCCGGCTGTTCTGTTCGGCAGGCTGACTTTCCGTTTCAGTCGGTTTGGATTCTCCGCATGATGTCAGCAGTGACAAGCACAATGCCGTCATGAGAACTCCCGAAATGATTCTTTTTGACATTTTACATTCCCCCATAAAATATATTTTTTGGATTTGCCTTAACTTTGATATTATTCTACAGGAAAAGTCTGATTGTTTCAAGCAATTATTCTTACATAAAAACAACCGCCGTTTGACAGATTCAAACAGCGGTTTAATATTTGCAGGGTTATCAAACGGAAGTTCTCTCGATAGTCGGAGAATTTTCGGATACGGGATTTTCTTCTGTTTCGGTTACGGTGTTTTCGGAGATTTTTGCGAATTCACTGTATTTTTTCTCATAGTATTCCACATCAAGAATAGACCTGTATGCAAAAATGAATGACGGCACAAGGAATACGACACCTAATTCCGCAATGACGGCATTGGAAAGGCTTTTGGGATCAACGTGCAGGAGAGAGGAAACGGCATCCGAAACGAGAGTTGAATTTGCCATGAAAGAAACACCTGCGACTGTCAGGAGAGCAATGCCGATCAAGCCGAATATCAGACTTGCGGTAAGAAACGGTTTGTTTTTCATTTCAGAGTTCCTCCTTACATGGATTCGGGGGCATCGATCTTGAACATCTCAAGGATATTGGCGATCACAGTCTTTGCGGCAAGGCAGAGAGCCAAACGTGCCTGCATGAGAGATTCATTTTCATTCCTGACACGGCACGCATTATAGAATTTATGGAACAGCGTTGCCACGTCATAGACATAACGGGTGATTCTTGACGGATCATAATCCTTTGCAGAAGTGATGATTTCCTCCGTGAATGCCGAAAGCTTATTGATAAGCTCAATTTCTTCGGGAGCGGTGAGAAGTGCATAATCGTTTTGGGTGCAGTTTGTCGGGAAAATATTTTCCTGTGCCAGCATTTTCAATATGTTGCATATCCTTGCGTGTGCATACTGTACATAATAGACGGGATTTTGTGACGATTTCTCAACGGCTAAATCAAGGTCGAATTCCAGCGGTGTATTTGCCTCTCTCAGATTGAAGAAAAATCTTGCAGCGTCTATCGGGATTTCATCAAGAAGTGTGACAAGTGTAATTGCCTTTCCACTTCTCTTTGAGAGTTTCACTCTTTCACCGTCTTTTACAAGGAATACCATTTGCATGAGAACGACATCAAGCCTTGAAGCGTCTACGCCGAGAGCCGTCAAAGCGGCTTTCAAACGTGGCACATAGCCGTGATGGTCCGCACCGAGAACGTCAATTGCCTTGTCAAAGTTTCTTGTCACGAGTTTATTATAGTGATAAGCGATATCGGGTACTACATAAGTTGGCAGACCGTTGGAACGTACCAAAACAAAATCTTTATCCGCACCGAACTGTTCCGCCTTGAACCATATTGCACCGTCTTTTTCATAGGTATGTCCCTTTTCTGTGAGAAGTGCAACGATATTTTTAACAGAGCCGTCATTGTGCAGAGTGCTTTCCCTGAACCAGTTGTCATATTTTATCCTGTATTTGAGCAAATCCCTTTCAAGCCCCTCTATATTGAGCGGCAGAGCGTATGCAACGAGAGCCTTTCTTCTTTCTTCGGAAGAAGTTTCAACGAATTTATCGCCGTGAATAGCGGCAAAGTTCTTCGCATGGTCAATGATATCCTGACCGTGATAAGCATCTTCGGGAAGCTCATAGCCCTCTTTATACATCTGCATATAGCGTATTTCAAGGGAAGTCGCAAATTTCTCTATCTGATTGCCTGCATCATTGACATAGAATTCTCTTTCGACTGTATAGCCTGCATGATCAAGTACGCTTGCAAGAGTATCGCCCAGAGCACCGCCCCTTGCATTGCCAACGTGCATGGGACCTGTCGGATTGGCTGATACAAATTCGACTAAAACTTTTTTGCCCTGACCGTAATCGGCACGTCCGTAATGTTTGCCCTGAGATTTGATTTCTTCAAGAACGGCGGAATAGAAAGACCTGTCATAGAAGAAATTGATGAATCCGGGACCGGCAATTTCAAATCTTGCCAGATTGGTACCGTCAAGGCTGATATTGTCTGTGATGATTTCGGCAATTTTTCTTGGTGCAAGCCTGAAAGCCCTTGCGGAAACCATAGCGGCATTGGTAGCCAAATCACCGTGAGAACGGTCTGCGGGAGTTTCAATGGTGAAATCGGGGATTTGAGCTTCTTTTGAAAGCAATTCTTTTTCCTGAGCCTTTGCGAAAGCATTGATGATAGCCTGTTTAAGACTTTGTACTGTCTGTATAGCTGTCGGCATTGTTTTCTACCTCCTCTAATTTAATGTTCAGTTCGTTGATACTTGCCAGTTCGGATTGTACATCTATGGTATAGTGTACATTGATAGTACCGCCCTTGTCGTTCAGATTGACTTTCACGCTGTCGGTGAAAATACCGAGTGATATCATGCCGAAAGCGGTGATATATTCACACTTGTGTCTGACACCCTGTTCCAGCATGAGATTGTGATTTTCCGTACCGCCCTTCATGACGGTCACAACATTTTCAGGCGATACTTTGATAGTTGTCCTGTAAGTCTGTTTCGGGTTCATAGTGTCATATTCCGTATAAGAAATATATCTGCTGCCGTTTTTGGTCATATAGGCAGCCCTTGTTTTTAAATCAATCTTATCGGAATGGTCATCGACAGTCTGTTTGCCCTCAACAGAGAGAATATAATTTTCTTTCATAGCTTTCTCCTGTCTTATACAATTCATAATTCATAATGCATAATTGTCGTTATGAACTGCATTTTTTATTCCATGATTATTTTTTGATAGAGTTGCCTGCCACAAACAATTATGAATTATGCATTATGCATTACAAGGTTATGTGGTAGACATCTTCGATATCGCTGTGACCGAGGAAAATCTGAGCGGTCTTTCTGAAATCCTCAACGGTATCGCTGACATAATAGATACATTTGCCTTTGTCGGTGCTGGGATTGAGCAGATTGTTTTGTTTGAGCATTTGTGCGGCATATACAGCGGTTTCCTTGCCCGAATCAATGAGAGTAACGCCGTCACCGAGATAATTTTGTATTGCCTTTGCAATAATCGGGAAATGCGTACAGCCGAGTATAAGCGTATCAATTTTCATGTTTTTGAGCTTTTCGAGATATCTTTCAACGATAAGCTGAACGATTTTGTCATCTTCGGAAATAAAGCCGTTTTCCACGAGAGATACGAAAAGCGGACACTCCTGCTGATATACTCTGAAACGCTTGTCTTTGGCGAGAATGGCTTTTTTATAGGATTTGCTGCCGACGGTGGCGGAAGTGCCGATCACGCCGATAATGCCGTTTTTAGTGGCATTGACAGCGGCCTGTGCAGTAGGCTGCACGACTCCCGTGAACGGTACGGGCAGGACATTTCCAAGGTCTGTCGCAACGGAGCTGACCGTTCCGCAGGCGGCGATGATCATTTTAACGCCCTTTGAAAGCAGGAAGGAAGCATCCTGTTCGGCATAGCGGATAATGGTCTTGTCACTTCTGCTGCCGTAGGGAACACGGGCAGTATCTCCGAAATAAATGATATTTTCATTGGGAAGAACTTTTTCAAGCTGTTTGACGGCAGTGAGTCCGCCGAGTCCCGAATCGAAAATTCCGATCGCACTGTCTGACATCATGATAATTACGTCCTTTCAAATGCAAGTTCAATGAGTTTTTCAACGAGCTGTGAGCCGTTGATGCCTGATTTTTCCATGAGTTTGGGATACATACTGATAGAAGTAAAGCCCGGCAGAGTGTTGATTTCATTGAGCATAATACGGTTATCGGCAGTCACGAAGAAATCCACTCTTGAAAGCCCTGCACAGCCGATGGCACGATAGGCTTTGACGGCAGTTTCACGGATTTTTTCAATGATTTCATTTTCTATTCTTGCAGGAATGAACAAAAGGGAATTGGCATCATTATATTTGGCATCAAAGTCATAGAATTCGCTTGCAGGGGCGATTTCACCCACTGTTGAGGCAAACGGTTCGTCATTTCCGAGAACGGCACATTCCACTTCTTTGCCGACAATGGTTTCTTCAAACAGGATACGGCTGTCCTCTTTGGCAGCGGTTTCAATGGCTTGCTGTAATTCGGTTCTGTCGTGAGCCTTGCTGATGCCGACAGAAGAACCTGCATTGGCAGGTTTTACGAATATAGGATAGTCAATGGCATTTTCGATTTGAGAAATGACTTTTTCGGGGGATTTTTTGAAATCGCCTGCATAGCACCATGTGAATTTTGCCTGATCAATGCCGAGGCTTGCGAATATAATGTTAGCTGTTACTTTATCCATGCAGTCAGCGGAGGCAAGAACGCCGCAGCCAACGTATGGGATACCCGACATTTCAAACAAGCCCTGAATGGTACCGTCCTCACCGTTTTTGCCGTGGAGTACGGGAAAGATCACATCGAGGCGGACAGTTTCGCATTTGCCTTCGGACAGAATGACCATGCCGTGAACGGACGGTGCAGGGGCGATAAAGGCAAGTTTGTTGTCGGGGTGATTTTCCCATGAACCGTCCTTGATGGAGTCGGTATCACCCGAATACAAAAGCCATCTGCCTTCTTTTGTAATGCCTATGGTGAAAATGTCGTATTTTTCTTTTGAAATCTGGCTGATGACATACGAAGCGGAAATCCTTGAAATATCATGTTCGGAGGACTTTCCGCCGAATATGACAGCTATCTTTTTTTTACTCATAACGATACATCTCCTTACAAAATATTATCATAACATATATTTTGGTCTCTTGCAATTATAATTTGATATTTGATGTTTTAGAACTTGACTGAATCACCGAAAATGTTTTGTGCAAAGTGCTGAAACTTCAAGAAAATTTATGTAACATACGAAAAAACACTTGATTTTTATGACAGGAAATGTTATTATCATTAAGGATTTGTTACAAGTTTGAAACCATTTGAAAAGAGAATGTAAAAAAATTGTAAACCACCATTCCAAAGCAAAGGAGAATTTCTGAATGAAGATCGTAAAAAAAGTTATTGTCATATTTCTTTCACTGACCATAGCACTTCTCACAACCGTAACAGGCTTAATGCCAGCCTCTGCTCAGGGAAGTTCAAATATAGGATTGTGTGCCCACTGCTTCACGGCATACAGAGAGGGCTGGAGTTATGTATGGGGTGCAAGCTCCTACGGTGCCGTTGACTGTTCGGGACTCATCTGGAGTTACAACGGTGTAGGCGGTATCAGAACGGATATGCTGGCAGCCTCTGATGAATGGGGCTATGTATATAACGGCATTCCGAATATACACGGTCTGGGACTTCATCATCCCGGTCATGTCGGTGTCTATGTAGGTTCGGGCATGGCGATCGATGCACAGAGTCCGAGTCTTGGCATTGGCTATCACAATGCATACAGTGCCTCATGGGTAGAGTGGTTCAAAATTTACGGTGTATCTTATCCCTATCAGGGCTGGGTACGTCTCAACGGTGAATCCTTCTATTATGAAAACGGTCAGTATCTTGCCAACACTTCAAGAACACTTGACGGTGTGACCTATACATTTGACTGGGCAGGCGTTTCCAATATCAATCCTCCCGAAAGTGCCTATGAAGAAACGGATTATTCCGCACCCGTTCAGGAACAGCCTTCCTACTATGAAGAGCCTGTTTATGAAGAAAGCAGTACCTATGTGGAAGAAAGCAGTCAGGAGATCAGCTATTATTATGAAGAGCCTTCACAGGAGCCTGAACCTGAAGTACAGCAGCCTTCTGTTGTGCAGGAAGTAAGCGTTCAGGAAGTTTCAAAAGAGGAAAGCAAACAGGAATCTTCCAAAGAAGAATCAAAGAAGGAAGAATCCAAAGAGGAGTCCAAAAAAGAGGAATCCAAAGAAGAAAGTAAAGAAGAAAGCAAAGTGGAAGAATCTTCTGTAGTAGAAAAAGTGATAGAACTTATTGCAGAGTACGGCTATCAGGACAGCAGTGAAAGCAAGACAGTTTCCGCTATCCAGACAAGACTTTATGAGCTTGGTTACATACAGTCAAAGGCAACAGGCAGATTTGATGATGCGACAGTAAGTTCCGTCATGCTTTTCCAGAAAAAGAATGACCTTGCCGTAACGGGTGTCGTTGACAGCAAGACTTACAGGGTATTGAAGTCTGATGAAGCACAGTCCAACTTCAGCATTCTTTCCAACGGTACATTTGATGAGGCAGGCGAAGTGCCTGTTGCATCTCTTCAGACAAGACTGACGGAACTGGAATATTACTATGATGATATCACAGGTTTCTACAGTGAACTGACAGCAAGCTCTGTAAGACAGTTCCAGAAGGACAATAAGATCAAGTCCACAGGTATTGCGGATATTGATACACAGCTTCGTATTTTCAGCAGCAAGGCAAAGAAAAACCCCAATGCAGGCAGTGCCATATACGGTGCGAGCGGTGCACTGGTGACGAAGATGCAGAAGAGACTCGTTGAACTCCGTTACCTTTCGGGTATCGTGAGCGAAAAATTTGATGACTCCACTCTGGAAGCAGTACACGCTTTCCAAACAGCGGCAGGCTTTGAAGAATCCGACATGATGACGAAAGAACAGTTGGAATTGCTCTATTCCGACAAGGCAGTCAAATCACCTGATTTCGATGTACTTAAATATGGCTATGCAGGCGATGACGTTGCACAGCTTCAGTCAAGACTGGCAGCCCTCAATTATTATGACGGCAAAACTTCAGGTGTCTATAATAACACTGTCGTAGAGGCTGTCGAGAAATTCCAGAGTGACAACAATATGGACGTTACAGGCAATGTTGATGAAGCAACGCTTGAACTGATCAAGACAGAGGCTCAGAAAGAAACGACTCATATCGGCGAAACGATCGTTCTGAAAACAGCGGCTATTTCCGATGAAGCCCTTGCCGGCATTGCCGACAGCAAGAACATTTCCCTTGATATAGATACGACAGAGGAAAGCAATCCCGTGAAGGATACGATGGTATTGAGCTCTGTATTCGTTGCAGCATCTGCCCTTGTGATCCTGTTCACAAAGAATCTCAGGAAAAACAGCAAGAAAATGACCGAAATTTAAGGTGTTACATGAAAAAAGACCGCTGGCAGATAAACCGGCGGTCTTTTTTTGACAGAAAAAAGAAGCCCTGCAAAATGTCTTTTTGCAGGGCTCCGAAAATATTACTGATTATTCTCAATGTACTTAACGAGATCATCAACGGTCTTGATATTCTCGATCTCTT
>CAMHPW010000027.1 GCA_946187095.1 uncultured Clostridia bacterium
TGATTTTATCATAAAAGCTGGATTTTGTCAATTTTTCAGTAACGGTTTTCACCTCCCAAGAAATTATTTACACTGATTATAACATAATTTTCAGTGATTTACAATAGGCTGTCAATATTCTTTAAAACTATAAATGAGCAAATTTCAACTTTTTCGTGAAACTGCACAATATCTGAAAGTCCCGACCTCTCCACCACCGCCTGCGGCGACAGCCGCATAGACATTTTTTGTGCAACTTTCAAATTTGCTCATTGATAGCTTTAAAATTGTCCGTATCCTTTCTCTCTTATTGAAAATAAACAAAATTAGAGTGTTAAATTCTATACGGATAAAAGAGGAGAATATTGAAAAAAAGCCTGTTCTGTGATATATTAAACAAAATGAGACCGTGTAAAAAACAACAATCAAAGGAGGTGTTTTCAGGAAAAATACTGCCATCCGACTTCAGAACAACTTTATGACAATGTATACAGCCGGTCAGGCTGCCATGCCGGAATCCGCTTCAGGTATGGTTAAAAGCAAAGGATGTGTGAATATGGAAAATAAATACGAATTCAGAAAACGCTTTGACAGGCATTTCAATGAATTGAAATGGCTCTATTGTGAATTGTATGACAACGATATGCAGAAATTCAACGATCTCTGTAAAATGATGGAAAAATATTATGATGACCGCAGGGAATCGCTGAAAGACCTTGACCGCAGTCGTGAACAGAATCCCAAATGGTATCACAGCAATGATATTGTCGGCATGGCATTGTATGTCGATAATTTTGCAGGCGACCTGAAGGGCGTAGCCGAAAAGATCGGTTATCTCAATGAATGCGGTGTGAATTATATACACCTCATGCCGCTTCTGGAAACTTCCAAAGGACACGGTGACGGCGTTACCGATTTCAGAAAAATACAGCCTGAATTGGGTACGATGGATGATCTGCGTGATCTGACGGAGCTTTTTCATCAGAATAACATAAGCTGCTGCCTTGATTTTATGATGAATCATACAAGTGATGAACACGCATGGGCAAAGGCTGCCCGAAACGGTGATGCAGATGCAAGAAGCCGTTACTTTTTCTATCATGACCGGGATATCCCAAATGAATATGAAAAGACCACCCCGGGCACTTTCACGCAGCTTTCAGACGGCTCTGTCGTTATGACTACTTTCTGTCCGTATCAGTGGGATCTGAATTACGCCAATCCTGCTGTATTCAATGATATGGCGGAAAATATGCTCTATCTTGCCAATGCAGGCATTGATGTGATCAGACTCGACGCCGTGGCTTATATCTGGAAACAGCCCGGAACTCAATGCCGCAATCTGCCGCAGGTCCATGCCATTGTACGCATGATGCACATGATATGTGAAATAATTTGTCCGTCTGTACTGTTATTGGGTGAAGTCAGGATGGAACCGTCAAATGCCGCTCCATACTTTGGTACAGCAGACAAGACAGAATGCGATATGCTTTATCATTTCACGGCTATGTCAGGTATTTGGAATACGATTGCCACCCGTGATGTAAGGTGTCTGGAACGTCAGATGAAACAAATCTCTGAATTACCGAAAAAAGATGTGTTTCTGAATTATCTCCGCTGTCATGACGATATCGGCTGGGAACTCGACTATGACTGGCTTCGTACACAAGGAATGGAGCAGACACCTCACAAAAAATTCCTGAGTGACTATTTCATCGGAAAATTCGAGGGCAGCACTGCCAGAGGAGAACTTTACGGCAGCGATCATGTGTGCGGCACTGTCGCAAGCCTTTGCGGGATTGAGGCAGCTTTGTGGGATAATGATGACAAAGCCCTGAAATTTGCCGTCAATGCGGATATCATGCTCCATGCCTATCTGTTCACACAAAGCGGTATCCCTGTCATTTACAGCGGCGATGAAGTCGGTCAGCTCAATGACTATATGTATCATGCGGATATCCACAAGAAATTCGACAGCCGCCATCTGCACAGGGGTAAATTTGACTGGAAGCTGGCTCTGCAGCGTGATGACCTGTTTACTTATCAGGGAAAAATATTCCATGCACTGAGAAAGCTGGAAACGATCCGTTCTGAAAATGACGTATTCAAAGCAGATGCGGAATTTCGTCCTGCCGCAACAGGCTCCAAAAATGTTCTGGGTATCTACAGAAAATACGGTGATCAGGAGCTGCTTGCCCTGTTCAATTTCTGCGAGGAATACCGCCGCATTGACATATACCGCAATTACCAGAACCTTATGACAGGAGAATACATGACAAACAAAGCCATCGAGCTGAAACCTTACGGCTTTATATGGGCGTTGCTTAAATAAACGTGAGTTCGATAGAAAAATTTAGCTTTGTATATCTATGCGGCTGTCGCCGCATTTAACCTCTCCGGCACCGCCGCAAGTGACAGACTAACGGCAGGGCAAAAAGTCGGCTTGCCTCCCCTGATTTCAGCAGCGAGCCGCTGTCCCGGTACGGTGGCCCGAGCGTAGCGAGGCGGAGAGGTTAATACAGTCACGAAGTGACTGAACGGATGATTCAAGAAGTCGGAATTTCATCGAACTCACGTTAAATAAACTTTGAAAATCAAAATTCACATAAAAAAGACTGCCGCAAAGAATTTTTGCGGCAGTCATATTTTTGCATTGTCTCTCAGCAGTAACTGTGAAACATTTTTGTACTCACCCGATTGATGTCACAAAAAAGTCTGTGTATGCCATACAGCCAGACCATTATTTGTGCAGATCAGTCAGCGTACTTGTCAGTACCGTTCCATGAATACATCTTACGGATTTCTTCGCCGACTTTTTCAAGCTGATGTTCCGCTTTAATAGCACGCATCGCATTGAAGTGTGCCAGACCGTTCTTATTTTCGGCGATCCACTTGGAAGCGAATGTACCGTCCTGAATCTCAGCAAGAACTTTCTTCATTTCAGCCTTTGTAGCATCTGTGATGATCCTCTTGCCTGTCTCATAGTCGCCGAATTCAGCAGTATTGGAAATAGAATATCTCATCTTGGAGAAGCCGCCTGCATAGATCAGGTCAACGATGAGCTTCATTTCATGGATGCACTCGAAATAAGCATTTTCGGGAGCATAGCCTGCTTCAACGAGAGTTTCAAAGCCTGCCTGCATCAAAGCTGTAACGCCGCCGCAGAGAACAGCCTGCTCACCGAAGAGATCAGTTTCTGTTTCGATCTTGAAAGTAGTTTCCATAACGGCTGCACGGGCTGCACCGATACCTGCACCGTATGCAAGAGCAATGTCCAGAGCCTTGCCGGTAGCATCCTGATATACGGCAACAAGAGCAGGTGTACCCTTGCCTTCAACGTATTCTGAACGTACAGTGTGACCGGGAGCTTTCGGAGCGATCATGAATATATCTACATTTGTGGGAGGAACGATCTGCTTGAAGTGAATGTTAAAGCCGTGTGCAAAAGCGATCGCCTTGCCCTCTGTGAGATTGGGAGCGATGTCCTTTTTGAAGATATCAGCCTGTTTCTCATCGGGAGTCAAGATCATGATGATATCGGCTTTCTTTGTAGCCTCGGCAGTTGTATAAACTTCAAAGCCGAGTTCCTTAACGTGATCCCACTTTTTGCTGCCCTCATACAGACCGATGATAACTTTCACACCGCTGTCACGAAGATTGAGAGCATGAGCGTGTCCCTGACTGCCGTAGCCGATGATGGCAACGGTTTTTCCGCTGAGCTGATTGATGTCACAGTCAGCCTCATAATAAATTTTTGGCATTTGAAAGACCTCCATAAAAAATGTTTTATATATGAAATTCGCTTGACCGTCATTTCTTTGCGGCAGAGTCTTTTTCAATGGCGACAGTGCCTGTTCTGACGATTTCACGGATACCATACGGTTTTAACAGTTCCGTCAGTGTGTCGAATCTCTCACTTGTATCTGCAAACTGCAGTGTAATTGAATTCTGAGCCACATCAACGATCTTTGCCTGCATAAGCTCGGCTATTTTCATGACATCGAGCCTTTGCTTTGCGGTACAGCGTACTTTGACAAGATAGAGTTCACAGCTTACAAAACTGCCCTCTGTGAGAGTCCTTACTTTGATAACGGGAATGAGTTTGTTAAGCTGTTTTTCAAGCTGTTCTATCACATATTCATCGCCGTTGGCAACGATGGTGATTCGGGAGATGTTTTCATCTTCCGTTGTGCCTACGGCAAGGCTGTCTATATTAAAGCCACGTCTTGAGAACAGTCCGGAAACTTTTGAAAGTACACCGGCATGGTTTTCGACTAAAACAGAGAGAGTGTATTTCATAAAATTTCCTCCTTATCGTGACGGTGTATTCGGGTGTACATTGCACACAAGCAAAAACGGCTTATTGCTTTTCAGCATTTTTTCGGAATACATTTCGGCTTCTTCATTGGAAGATGCGAATGCCGATTCAATGCCGTAAGCGGCAGCGATCTTTGCAAAATCGGGCATTTCGTCCAATTCCGTGACGGCGTAACGGCTGTTATAATGGAAATCCTGCAGTTCATGCACCATTCCCAGAACGGTGTTACGCATGACGATTATTTTGACATTCAGGTGATTCTGTGCAATCGTTGCCAGCTCATTCATAGACATCTGGAACGCACCGTCACCGCATACGGCGATAACATCTCTTGACGGACGGGCAAATTTTGCCCCTACCGCTGCAGGTACGGAATATCCCATCGTACCCATGCCGCCTGATGTGAAGAATCTGCCGTCCGCTACTTTAAAGCTGTTGGCACACCATATCTGATTCTGTCCTACGTCTGCGACCAAAATGGATTTTTTATCAAGCTGTGCAGACAATTTTTCAAGGAATCCCTGCGGTTCGACATAGCCGTCAAATGCCACACGCTTGGGTGCAAGCTCTTTCTTCCAATTTGCGATATCTTCCAGCCACTCTTTCGGAGCAGTATAGGAAGTTTCCTTCATCATCTGTGCAAGCACGTTTTTCAGATCGCCAACGATCGGAATGGTCGTTTTCATATTCTTGCCTATCTCGGCAGGATCGATATCGATATGTATAACTCTTGAATTCTTTGCCACCTGATTCGGTGAGGATACCGTTCTGTCACCGACTCTTGCACCGCATAATATGATCAAATCAGATTCATTGATCGTTTTATTGGCAGCTTTGATACCGTGAGAGCCTATCATGCCGACATAAAGAGGATCATTGGACGGCATGGAGCCGATCCCCATCATTGTCGATACAACAGGGATATTCGTCATCCTTGCAAATTCACGGAGTTTCGGCTTTGCACCTGACGTCAGCACACCGCCGCCTACGCATATCACGGGCTTTTTCGACTCCGCAAGAGCTTCCATGGCTCTTTTTACCTGCATGGGATGTCCCTGAACGCTCGGCTTATAACCTATGATATTTACTTTTTCGGGATAGACAAATTCTTCAATTTCACCCTGCTGAATGTCAACAGGTACGTCTATCAATACAGGTCCCGGTCTGCCGGTATTGGCAATATGAAAAGCCTCTTTGAAAATTCTCGGCAAATCAGCCGTATTTTTTACCAGATAACTGTGCTTTACGAAAGATTCACAGGCACCTGTAATATCTGCCTCCTGAAATACATCACGTCCCAGCAGATCGCTTTTGACCTGACCTGTGATCGCAACCATCGGAATGGAATCCATATACGCTGTTGCGATACCCGTGATCATGTTCAAAGCTCCCGGACCTGATGTGGCAACGCATACACCGACTTTGGAAGTCGCTCTTGCATAGCCGCTTGCGGCGTGTGCGGCATTCTGTTCCTGCCTTACCAAAATTGCTTTTATATCCGTATCATAGAGTTTATCGAAAAAAGGGCAGATGACCGCTCCGGGATATCCGAAAAGTATGGAAACACCCTCAGCCTGAAGGCATTTTACCATTATCTCAGCACCGCTTATCATAAAAATCCCACCTTCATCAGAAAATACTCTATCATTATATCATGTAAGTTTTCATAAATCAAGGAATACACCGCAATTTTACAAAAAAATTTCTGAATGACAAAAAATCATTCAGGGCAAAATAGAATTGACAATATATAGAAATATGTACTATAATTATCCAAAAAGGAGTTTAAAATCAAGATGAAAAAAGTAATTGTCATAGGTTCGGGACCTGCAGGGATATCCGCTTCCCTGTATCTGCAAAGAAGCGGAACGATTGATACGACAGTTATTTCAAAGGGCATGGGTGCTTTGGAAAAAGCTGAAAAAATAGAGAATTTTTACGGCTTTGAAACCGCCGTGACGGGGGAAGAACTTCACAGGCGAGGTGTGGAGGGTGCCAGAAATTTAGGCGTGGAATTTTTGGAAGAACAGGTCGTTTCACTGAATTTTGACGAGAATTTCAAGCCCGTTGTTGAAACGGATAAAAACAAGTATACGGCAGATGCCGTATTGCTGGCAACGGGTTCGGCAAGAAAATCCGCCGATATACAGGGCTTGAAGGAATTTGAGGGTAAGGGTGTCAGCTATTGTGCCGTGTGCGATGCGTTTTTTTACAGAAATAAAGACATTGCCGTTTTGGGAAACGGTGAATATGCCCTTCATGAAGCCCTTGTTTTAGCCGACACTTCAAAATCTGTCACCATGCTTTCCGACGGCTTTGATGTCAATATAGACATTCCCGAAAATATCAGGGTGATAAAGAAAAAAATCATTTCCGTGAATGGTGAAAGTACCGTTCAGTCGGTGACTTTTGATGACAGTGAGATTTTGAATATCAGCGGCATATTCGTTGCACTGGGCGTGGCAGGCAGTACGGACTTGGCAAGAAAGATAGGCATTGAAGTGTCGGATAATAAAATTGTCGTCAATGACGATATGCAGACAAATATACCGTTTATCTTTGCGGCAGGCGACTGCACAGGCGGTATTTTACAGGTATCAAAGGCAGTTGCGGACGGTGCGAAAGCTGCCCTCGCTATGATAAGATTTTTGAAAAAGTGATTTTTTAAGGAGATATATCAATGATAGTAAAAAGTGAAGTAGTCGAGAGAACGATCAGAACGGCACAGCATATCATACACAAAATGCCGCTGGATAATCAGCGTTCAGGGCAGACGGTTTTATTCAATGTGAGAGGTATTCCGAAGGAAGTGCATTGTGAACCCATCAGCGACCTGAATATGATATCGGAATGGGTGATCCCCGAAGTGCATGATGACAGGAAAATGATCTTTTATATTCACGGCGGCGGCTATGGCATGGGTGACTTAGCTTCCTCAAGGGCATTGATATCCCCTATTGCCTGTTACTGCGGACTGAAAGCGATTTCATTTGAATACAGGCTTGCCCCTGAATATCATTTTCCTGCACCCATTGAAGATTGTGCAGAGGCATATCTCTATGTCCTGTCATTAGGCTATGAACCGAAAAATATCGTGATGCTGGGCGATTCGGCAGGCGGCGGATTGATGTTCGCATTCATGCAGTATATGAAACAGCACCGTTATCCCATGCCATGCTGCGGAGTGGCACTTTCCCCGTGGACAGACCTCACCATCACTTCCGAAACGTACAACGAAATGGACAGAGCCGATCCGCTTTTGTCGGCCAATGTCCTTGAAAAGTTTGCAGATGATTATATCGATGACGATTCACCGCTTGATCCGCTGATTTCCCCCGTATTCGGCAGCTATGACAAGACTTATCCGCCGATTCTCATACAGGTAGGCGATAAAGAAGTTTTATACGGCGATTCGGTCAGAATGAATGAAGTCCTTCAAAAAGGCGGCGTTGACTGCAAACTGGAAGTCTATCCCGATATGTTTCATATATTCCAGCTTTGGAGAATCAGGGAAGCCGAAATTGCCATCGACTTTATCGATGATTTTATACAAAGCAAATTTTCTCTGAAAGACGGTGAAGAAAAACGTGAAACAGGAGAAAAACTGGTACAGGCTTGACAATGCGGCAAAAATCTATCCTGCCGTGCGTACAAAAAAATGGTCGGGAAATTTCCGTTTATCCATGAATTTCAAGGAAAAAGTCGAGCCTGAACTATTGCAGAAAGCCCTTGATGATATACGCAAAAGGATAGTCAATCTGAATCTTGAATTAAAAAGGGGCTTGTTCTGGTATTTCTTTGAAGAAACAGACAGACCTGTACTCATACAGCCCGAAAAACAAAGTCCATGCGGCAGGATCGGCGGTGAACACAATAAAGATATGCCCTACCGTGTGACGTATTATCATAACCGCTTTGCAATAGAGATATTCCATGCCCTTGCAGACGGTACAGGCGGTCTGATCTTTCTCAAATCCATTGCCGCCCGCTATATCGAATTGAGATACGGTGAAAAAATACCTGCATTTCAGGATATTATTTTATGCGACAGCGAATACTCTCCCGAAGAAATGGAAGATGCCTTCAAGAGATATGCCAAATTCCGCACCCTCAAAAGCCGAAGTGAACTCAAAGGCTATCACTTCAGAGGAACAGTTTTGCCGAGTGACCAGACAAGTGTCATTACAGGAATCATCCCCTTTGCAAAGCTGCATGAAAAGGCAAAGGAATATCAGGTGACGGTCACGGAATTTATCGTTGCCGTCATGATACAGTCTTTCATGGAATGTCAGGAAAAAAGTAAAACCCGTATTGAAAAGCCTGTGAAAGTCAGTGTTCCTGTCAATCTGAGAAAACTCTATCCAAGCAAAACCCTGCGGAATTTCGCTTTATACATCAATCCCGGCATCGAACCACGTTACGGCGAATTCACATTTGAAGAGATCACCGAAGAAGTACATCATTTTATGCGTATGAACAATAAAGAGAAATATCTCAATGCCATCATGTGCAAGAATTTAAGCGATGAATTCAACCCCGTTGTAAGAGTGATCCCGCTTTTTATGAAAAATATCGCATTGTTCACGGCTTTCAAAATGTACGGCGAAACGCTTGTTTCCTCTACTTTTTCAAATTTAGGCAGGGTAGACCTGCCGCCCGAAATGGCAGAACACGTTGAAAGAGTCGAATTCATGCTCGGAAAATTCATGGCAGGAATGCCTTCCGCCGCTGCTGCAAGCTACAATGGCCATCTCTATCTTAACTGGACAAGCGGCTTTGCCGAAAAAGACGTTGAAAAGGGCTTTTTCACTTCTCTTATCAAAATGGGTATCCCCGTTAGGATAGAATCGAATCTGATATAGAAAGGGGGTTTGAAAAAATGTCATACTGCGTCAACTGCGGAGTTGAACTGGACAAGTCACTGAAACAATGTCCCCTGTGTTCAACGCCTGTGATCAATCCGAATGATGTTGCTGTTGAAGAGACCGTCACTACATATCCTGTGGAACATATGGAAAAGATCGTGAAAAAACTGCGGCTGATCTCGGCAAATCTCGTCACGGCAATATTTCTGACAGGTCTGCTTTTGTGTCCGCTGTGCAATTTCGTCATCAGCGATACGCTCACATGGTCAAAATATGTCATTCCGTCAATTATGTTTGCATGGTGCTGTACCGTGCCGCCTATTGTGATAAGACAAAAAACCCTGTTGAAATGTGTGACAATCGATTTGACAGCGGCATTTATCTATCTTGCAGTGATGAATTACCTGACAACACCGAATATACATTGGTTCGCCAATATATGTGTTCCCATGCTGCTGTATCTGTGCGGCTCGTTCATATTGCTTTATACACTGTCTGTCAAAAAGATCGGTGTCATGTATATCATTTCTATAGGTTTCGTACTTGCAGGGATATTCTGCATGATGACGGAATACTTTGTGAGAAAATTCAGACTGTTGGAAATCGAATTTGTCTGGTCAGTGCCTGTGCTGATATCATGTATCGGTATAGCAGGGGTTTTGATCATCATATCAAGGCTTTCCAAAATTTCCGCCATACGAAAACGTCTGCACATTTAAAAAAACTGTTGACAAATCATGAAATCTGATATATAATAATCAAGTAAAGTTTTTGTATGTCAGATAAGCCGGTGTGTCGGAATTGGCAGACGATGCAGACTCAAAATCTGTTGCTCGCAAGGGCGTGTGGGTTCGAGTCCCACCACCGGCATTCAAGACAAGGAGTTCATACTCTTTGTCTTATTTTTTTGTATTCAAAACCACCCGTTGAACAGGCGATCCTTCAGACATGAACAGAACTGTTTTCCTGCCCTGTTAAAAAAATCGTACTTTATTGCAGGCAAGAAGTTCCTTTGCCTTTTCAAGCGGGATATGCTTGACTGTATGAACGGCACGGTTTTCAAAATACAGATATATCTGCACACTGCACGTTTCGGCAAATCTTTGCGGAATGCTTTGCGTGATCTTTGCACACTGTATCTTATCGAATGGAATATAATAAGTTTTCAGTGTAAGTTTCTGAAAACTGCACACGACAAGATGCTTGGCAGTGACTCCTAAATGAGAAT
>CAMHPW010000028.1 GCA_946187095.1 uncultured Clostridia bacterium
TAAGAGCCTGTTTAAAATCTTGATTTATGCGTTTTTTTGAGCAATATTTTGTTGAGAAAATGAAAAAAACACAAAAAGATGACAATTATTTCGAGCATTTTCAACGCAAAGGTATCATCAAAATTTCCAAAAAATGTGTGCGTAGGAAGATATTAAACAGGCTCTAAAAAAAATTTTTGCAGACGATTGACAAATAAGAATTAAAATGCTATAATCCAGAATATAAAAATACAAACCGTTGAAACGGAGATAACGGCGGTCATGCCTTTACAGAGAGCCTGCGTTGCTGAGAGTCAGGTAAGAAACAAGTCGTCAAATGGACCGTGGAGGGCATAGTCAAAGGGTATTTATCCGAGTATTCTATGACGCAATGACAGGCGTTACTTGTCAGGGATATGTTGGTATCCTGCAAAAAGTGCACGGGATTTTCCCGTGAATTAAGGTGGCACCACGGATAAGATATTTATTCGTCCTTAACAGAAGTTCTGTTGAGGGCGTTTTTTATTTACAAAAACTGAAAGGGTGAAGAAAATGAACTTTCTGCCATCACTTGACCAAGTGAAAAAAATTGCTTCCGAACAAAAATATAATGTTCTTCCCGTAAGCTGTGAAATGCTTTCGGACTTCACAACTCCTATTGAAGTCATGAGGGTACTCAAAAATGTTTCGTCACATTGTTTTATGCTCGAATCCGCTCAGGCTGATGAAAAATGGGGACGATATACGTTCATCGGCTTTGAACCTAAAATGGAAATCACCTGCATAGACGGCTCTTTGAATTTAGGCGACATTAAACTGAAAACAAACGAACCGTCAAAATATCTCCGTCAGATCCTCGATAATTACAAAAGTCCCCGATTTGACTATCTGCCGTCATTCACGGGCGGTTTGGTCGGCTATTTTTCCTACGACTATATCACCTACAGCGAACCGTCTGCAAAGCGTGAAACCGAAAATAATGAGGCTTTCAAAGACGTTGACCTGATGCTTTTCGATAAAGTCATCGCTTTCGACAGCGTCAAACAGAAAATTATTCTGATTGCCAATATCCATCTCGAAAACTATGAAGTCGAATACAACAGGGCTGTCAACGAACTGAAACAGCTTGCTGAACTTCTTCATAACGGTAAAAAAATCAATGAAAAATCAGGCAGGCTTTTAAGTGAAGTGACACCGTATTTCAATAAAGAACAGTACTGCAATATGGTCGAAAAGGCGAAAAATTATATCCGTGAGGGAGATATTTTCCAAATCGTCCTTTCCAACAGACTTTCCGCCGATTTTGAGGGCAGTCTTTTCAATACTTACCGTGTATTGAGAACGCTCAATCCGTCGCCTTATATGTTCTATTTTTCGGGCACAGATGTAGAGGTGGCAGGGGCATCCCCCGAAACGCTCGTGAAACTCGAAAACGGCGTTTTACATACATTTCCCCTTGCAGGCACTCGTCCCAGAGGAAAAACGGATGATGAAGATAAACGGCTTGAAATAGAACTTATTGCAGACGAAAAAGAACTTGCCGAACACAATATGCTTGTAGACCTCGGAAGAAACGATTTAGGAAGGATAAGCAAATTCGGCACTGTCGAAGTCGAAAAACTTCACTCTATCGAAAGATATTCCCATGTCATGCATATCGGTTCGACTGTCAGAGGAATCATCCGTGAAGATAAAGATGCCCTTGATGCCATAGAAGCCGTTCTCCCTGCAGGTACTCTTTCAGGTGCACCGAAAATTCGTGCCTGTCAGTTGATCGGTGAACTCGAAAATAACAAGCGTGGCATTTACGGCGGTGCGATCGGCTATATCGATTTCACGGGCAATATGGATACCTGTATCGCTATCCGTATTGCCTACAAGAAAAACGGCAAGGTCTTTGTCAGAAGCGGTGCAGGAATTGTGGCGGATTCCGTTCCCGAAAAGGAGTTTGAGGAATGTCTGAATAAAGCAAAATCCTGTCTGAAAGCCCTTGAAATTGCACAGGAGGTGGATTGAAATGATACTTTTGATAGATAATTACGACAGCTTTTCCTATAATTTATATCAGTATATCGGAGAGATAGATGAAAATATCAAGGTTATCAGAAATGACGAAATGACCGTCGATGAAATCCGTTCACTCAATCCCGACAGAATTATCTTATCCCCCGGTCCCGGCAGACCGGAAAATGCAGGAATCATAATTGACGTTGTAAAGGAACTCGGAAAGGAATTTTCCATTTTAGGTGTATGCCTCGGACATCAGGCAATCTGTTCGGCATTTGGTGCAAATGTCACATACGCCAAACAGCTCATGCATGGCAAGCAGTCAAAAGTGACTTTCGATACAAATTGTCCGATATTTAAGGGACTTGAAAAAAGCGGTCTTGTAGCCCGTTATCATTCGCTTGCGGCTGACGCTGACACCATGCCCGATTGTCTGAAAGTAACGGCTGTTACAGATGATGGCGAAATCATGGCAGTTCAGCATAAAGAATATCGTATATTCGGAGTGCAGTTTCACCCCGAATCCATCATGACACCCGACGGAAAAACCATGTTATATAATTTTATCAAAGGAAAGGAAGATTTGAAATGATTAAAGAGGCTATTGCAAAAATCGTGAACAAAGGTGATTTAACTTACAATGAGGCTTATGCCGTCATGAATGAGATAATGAACGGTGAAACCTCTCCGACACAAAATGCCGCATTTTTGGCGGCACTGTCAACAAAGAGTGCAAAGGCTGAAACGACTGATGAAATCGCAGGTTGTGCGGCTGCCATGCGTGACCATGCCACGAAAGTTCAAACAGGTATGGACGTTTTTGAAATTGTCGGCACGGGCGGTGACAATGCAGGCAGTTTCAATATCTCAACGACATCTGCAATAATAGCCGCAGCAGGCGGCATGAAAGTCGCCAAACACGGCAACAGAGCCGCATCTTCCAACAGTGGCACGGCTGACTGTCTGGAAGCCCTTGGAGTCAATATCGAGCAATCTCCCGAAAAATGCGTTGAACTGCTCAATGAAGTCGGAATGTGTTTTTTCTTCGCTCAGAAATATCATAGTTCCATGAAATATGTCGGTGCGATTCGCCGTGAACTCGGTTTCAGAACGGTTTTCAACATTCTCGGACCTTTAACAAATCCGTCATCACCGTCAATGCAGTTGTTGGGCGTATATGACGATTACCTTGTTGAACCCCTTGCACAAGTTCTTATCAGCCTTGGTGTCAAGCGTGGCATGGTCGTTTACGGCATGGATAAGCTCGATGAAATATCGCTTTCCGCTCCTACAAAAGTTTGTGAGATTAAAGACGGCTGGTTCAAATCCTATATCATCAAGCCCGAAGATTTCGGCTTTGAACGCTGCACGAAAGACGATTTGAAAGGCGGTACGCCTGCCGAAAATGCTCAGATTACAAGAAATATCCTCAAAGGCGAAAAGGGATTCAAAAGAAATGCCGTTCTGATGAATGCAGGTGCAGCACTCTATATCGGCGGAAAAGCGGATTCCATCAAAGACGGAATCACACTTGCCGCTGAAATCATTGATTCGGGCAAGGCTATGCAAACTCTTGAAAAATTCATTGAAGTCAGCAACAGGACGGAGATTTGAACATGACAATATTAGATGAACTTGCCGGCTATGCGAAAATCAGAGTGGCAGAGGAAAAATTAAAAATTTCTCTTGATGAAATAAAACAAGCGGCTTTCTCCATGCCGAAAGGGAATTTTGCCTTTGAAAAGGCTCTGAAAAAAAATGATATCGCCTTTATATGCGAATGTAAAAAAGCCTCTCCGTCAAAGGGCATTATCGCCGAAAATTTCCCCTATCCCGAAATTGCAAAGGAATATGAACAGGCAGGGGCTGACTGTATCTCCGTATTGACAGAGCCAAGCAGATTTTTAGGCAAAAATGAATATTTGCAGGAAATTGCAAACGCTGTCAAAATTCCGTGTTTAAGAAAGGATTTCACCGTTGACGAATACATGATCTATCAGGCGAAATTATTGGGTGCGTCTGCGGTACTTCTGATATGTTCGATACTTGATAAATCTCAGATAAAAGAGTATATTAGTATATGCGATATGCTCGGACTTTCGGCATTGGTGGAAGTGCATGACGAAACGGAAATGCAGACGGCTTTGCAGTCGGGGGCAAGAATCATAGGAGTAAACAATCGTAATTTAAAGGATTTTTCCGTTGATACCGACAACAGCAGGAAATTGAGAGAACTTGTTCCGAATGATATTATCTTTGTATCGGAAAGCGGTGTCAAAACTCCCGAAGATGTGCAGAAATTAAGAGATATAGGGGCAGATGCCGTACTGATTGGTGAAACTCTCATGAGAGCCGAAAATAAAAGAGATATGCTTGCAAAGCTGAAAGGAAATATATGACATATATCAAGATGTGCGGACTTACACGGAAATGTGATATAAAAGCCGTCAATGAAATAAAGCCCGAATATATCGGCTTTGTATTCTGGGCGAAAAGCAAAAGATATATCCCGCCTGAAAAGGCATTTGAACTCAAAAAACTGCTTGATAAAAACATAAAGGCAGTCGGGGTTTTCGTTGATGAAAGCATTGAAAAAGTTGCCGAACTGCTTGAAAATGATATTATCGACATAGCACAACTGCATGGACATGAAAATGAGGATTATATCAAAAATCTCCGTGAAATGACGGATAAGCCTGTTATACAGGCTTTCAGGATACGTTCATCAAGTGACATGGAAAAGGCTGTCAACAGTACGGCAGATATGATATTACTTGATGCAGGCATGGGGGACGGAAAAATCTTTGACTGGTCGCTGATCAAAGAGATAAAAAGACCTTATTTTCTGGCAGGCGGTCTGAATTGTGAAAACATCGCCGAAGCCGTGAAAACACTTCAGCCCTATGCCGTTGATGTCAGTTCGGGCATTGAAACGGACGGTTTAAAAGATATGAAAAAAATAGCTGAGTTTTCAGCCATCGTGAGAAAGGAAGATGAATCATGACAAATCCAAAGGGAAGATTTGGCATTCATGGGGGGCAGTATATCCCCGAAACACTGATGAATGCTGTCAATGAACTGGAAGAAGCCTATCATTTCTATAAGAATGACGAAGAATTCAACCGTGAATTGAATGAGCTTTTCAATGAATACGCAAACAGACCGTCAAGGCTGTATTATGCCGATAAAATGACAAAAGATTTGGGCGGTGCGAAAATTTATCTCAAAAGAGAGGATTTGAACCACACGGGTGCACATAAAATCAATAACGTACTCGGTCAGGCACTTTTAGCCAAAAAAATGGGTAAAACAAGATTGATTGCCGAAACAGGTGCAGGACAGCACGGAGTGGCAACGGCAACTGCCGCCGCTCTCATGGGAATGGAATGTGTCGTTTTCATGGGAGAGGAAGATACCAAAAGGCAGGCTCTCAACGTTTACAGAATGAAATTGCTTGGCTCTGATGTTATCCCCGTGAAAACAGGTACGGCAACTCTCAAAGATGCCGTTTCCGAGGCCATGAGAGAATGGACAAGCCGTATTTCCGATACACACTATTGTTTAGGCTCTGTGATGGGACCTCACCCATTTCCGACAATCGTGCGTGATTTCCAGTCGGTCATCTCAAAGGAAATTAAATCACAGATTCTTGAAAAAGAAGGCAGACTTCCCGATGTTGTCATGGCTTGCGTGGGCGGCGGCTCGAATGCTATCGGCACTTTCTATCATTTCATTGAAGATAAAGACGTAAGATTGATTGGCTGTGAAGCGGCAGGGCGTGGCATAGATACCTTTGAAACGGCGGCAACCATTTCAACAGGCAAACTCGGTATATTCCACGGCATGAAGTCCTATTTCTGTCAGGACGAATTCGGACAGATTGCCCCTGTTTATTCCATTTCGGCAGGACTTGACTATCCCGGAGTAGGTCCCGAACACGCTCATTTATACGATATCGGCAGGGCTGAATATGTGGCAATAACAGATGATGAAGCCGTCAATGCCTTTGAATATCTTTCAAAAACAGAGGGCATTATCCCTGCAATAGAGTCTGCACACGCCGTTGCACACGCCATCAAAATCGCACCGACAATGGACAAGGATAAAATTATCGTTGTCACAATATCGGGCAGAGGCGACAAAGACTGTGCGGCTATTGCAAGATACAGAGGAGTGGAAATTTATGAGTAATATCAGAAATGCTTTCAAAAACGGCAAGGCTTTCATACCGTTTATCACCTGCGGCGATCCCGATTTGCAGACAACGGCGGAATGTGTCCGTGAAGCCGTCAGAAACGGTGCAGATTTAATTGAACTGGGCATTCCCTTTTCCGATCCGACAGCCGAAGGTCCTGTCATTCAAGGGGCTAATATCCGTGCTTTGCAAGGCGGAGTGAATACAGACAAGATATTTGAATTTGTGCGTGAACTGAGAAAAGATGTTTTTGTGCCTATGGTATTCATGACCTATGCAAATGTCGTATTTTCATACGGTGCTGAAAAATTCATTTCAACGTGTAAAGAAATCGGCATCGACGGTCTTGTCATTCCCGACATTCCGTTTGAAGAAAAAGAGGAATTTCAGCCGTACTGCAAAAAATACGGCATTGACTTGATTTCCTTCATCGCACCGACTTCCGAAAACAGGATCGCCATGATCGCAAAAGAAGCCGAAGGCTTTATCTATATCGTGTCAAGTTTGGGAGTCACGGGGACAAGAAGAACATTGAGCGAACCGAACACGCTTGTGGTATCTTTGACGGAAATACAGCGCCAGCCGTTCTGCATATCCGCATAATACGAGATATAGTAAAGGTTGTCAGAGAAAATACGGATGTTCCGTGTGCGATCGGTTTCGGCATATCGACACCCGAACAGGCTCATAAAATGGCTGAAACAGCAGACGGTGTTATTATCGGTTCGGCAGTGATCAAAATTCTTGAAAAATACGGCAAAGAATCCCCTGTACATATCGGCGAATATGTCAAAGAGATCAAACAGGCTATCCTTCACTGAAAAAAGGCAGCTATGACGGAAAAATATCCGCATAGCTGCCCTTTTTTATACAAAAACAAGCGGCTGTTTTTGCATTCAGCCGCTTGTCTGATTCAGTGAAATGAAAAATTACTTGTAATGCTTGTCTCTTGCAACATAGGATGTATGCAGATAATGATGTGACTTCTCTCCGCCGGGAGTCTTGAAGTATTCTTCATAGATTTTCTTGATGATCGGGCTGTCGTCGCATACTCTGAATTCGGATGCCTTATCCTGATCGTAGAGAGCCTTGGAACGAAGTCCTTTATAATCAACAAAGTTGCTGACACTGTCGCTTCTTGTAGGCTGACCGCCGCCGTTGATACAGCCGCCCGGACAAGCCATGATCTCTACCATATGATAATCCGCTTCACCCTTCTTGATCTTCTCAAGAATCTTGCGGGCATTGCCAAGTCCTGATGTAACGGCTACTTTTACAGTAACGCCTGCCACTTCATAAGTAGCTTCACGGAGAACTTCCGGTCCACGAACTTCTTCAAAGTCAACTTTCTCGAAGTTACCGTCAAGAATTCTTGCAGCAGTACGCAGAGCAGCTTCCAGAACACCGCCTGTTGCACCAAAGATGACACCGCCGCCTGTTGCTTTATTGAACGGAGCATCAAAGTCTTCTTCGGGAAGTGCGTTGAAGTCGATACCTGCACGCTTGATCATTCTTGCCAGTTCTCTTGTTGTCAGTGCAACGTCTACATCGTCAAATTCCGGATTGGAACGGAGCTGAGGACGGGTTACTTCAAACTTCTTAGCCGTACAGGGAATGACGCTGACTACAAATACATCCTGAGGATCAATGTTGTTCTTAATGCAGTAATAGCCCTTCAGAACAGCACCGAACATAGCCTGAGGTGACTTGCAGGTCGAGAGATTCGGCAGGAATTCAGGATAATAATGCTCAACGAATTTTACCCAGCCGGGGCAGCATGATGTGAACATCGGGAGAGTGCCGCCTGTCTTGATCCTCTGAACAAGTTCATTTGCTTCTTCTATGATCGTAAGGTCTGCCGTAAAGTCCATATTGAATGCCTTTACATTTTCGCCCAGTCTCTTGATAGCGGCAGCCATCTTGCCTTCTACATTTGTGCCGATCGGCATTCCGAATGCTTCACCGAGAGTAGCTTTGATAGACGGTGCTGTAAAGAACAGAACTTTCTTTGTAGGATCGCTGATAGCATCCCAAACTTTTTCTTCCTGAGGCTTCTCATACAAAGCACCTACAGGACAGCTTACGATACACTGACCACAGCCTACGCAGGGAGCATCATTAAGGCTCTTGTCGAATGCACTGCCAACGTGAACGGAGAATCCACGGTTGATGGCACCGATAACGGAAATGCCCTGAACATTCTTACAGGCTGCTACACAACGCATACAGTTAATGCACTTATTGTCATCACGGACAACATACGGTGAAAGGTCATCTACTTTGAATACGGGTTCTTCCGATTCAAAAGCATCTTCATCAACGCCGTATTCGATCGCCAGCTTCTGCAGCTCACAGTTCTGGTTTCTGATACAGGAAAGGCACTTTTTATGATGTGTGGAAAGGAGCAGTTCAAGAGTGGTTTTTCTTGACTTTCTGACAGCAGGAGTATTGGTAAATACTTCCAGTCCTTCCTCTGCAGGATAGGCACAGGCTGCTAAAAGTCCTCTGCGGTTTTTCGCTTCGACAACGCATACACGGCAGGCACCGATGCAGTTTACGTCTTTCAGATAGCAAAGCGTGGGAATCTCGATATTAGCCTGCTTTGCTGCCTGCAATATAGTATATCCCTGCGGAACTTCAACGGGGATATTATTGATTTTAAGATGTACAGTTTCCATGAATACAGCCCCTCCTTATATAGTACGAATCGCACTGAATCTGCAGTTGCTCATGCAGACTCCGCACTTGATACACTTGTTCTGGTCGATAACGTGCGGCTGTTTTACTGCACCGCTGATCGCCTTGACAGGACAGTTCCTTGCACAAAGAGTACAGCCTCTGCACTTGTCTTCGATCACTTCATATCTGATCAGTGACTTGCAGACACCTGCTTCACACTTGCCGTTATAGATATGGTCGATATATTCCTGACGGAAGAATTTCAGTGTGGAAAGTATCGGGTTGGGAGCAGTCTGACCGAGTGCACAAAGTGAAGACTTCTGCATATGCTCTGCAAGTGCTTCGATTTTCTCGATATCGCCGTCTTCGCCCTTGCCGAGAGTAATTTTCTCAAGATATTTGAGCAGCTTTCTTGTACCGACACGGCACGGTGTACACTTGCCGCAGCTCTCGTCAACGGTGAATTCCAGATAGAATTTAGCGATATCTACCATACAGGTATCTTCATCAAGAACAATCATACCGCCCGAACCCATCATGGAACCGATTGCCGTAAGGCTCTCATAGTCGATAGGTGTGTCAATATATTCAGCAGGAATACATCCGCCGGAAGGTCCGCCTGTCTGAGCAGCCTTGAACTTCTTGCCGTTGGGAATGCCGCCGCCGATTTCTTCTATAATTTCACGGAGAGTTGTACCCATGGGAATCTCAACCAGTCCGACATTGGTGATCTTACCGCCGAGTGCGAATACTTTTGTACCCTTACTTGTTTCCGTACCCATGGAAGCATACCATTTGCTGCCCTTACGGATGATCTGTGCGATATTCGCATAAGTCTCAACATTGTTGAGTACAGTAGGCTTGCCGAACAGACCTTTGACAGCAGGGAACGGAGGACGGGGACGGGGTTCGCCACGGTTGCCTTCGATAGAGGTCATCAAAGCAGTTTCTTCACCGCATACGAATGCACCTGCACCGAGTCTTATCTCGATATCAAAGCTGAATCCGCTGCCAAGGATATTTTCACCAAGGAAGCCGTATTCTCTTGCCTGGTTGAGAGCAATTTTCAGTCTTTCAACAGCGATAGGATATTCTGCACGGACATATACAAAGCCTCTGCAAGCACCGATTGCATAACCGGCAATTGTCATAGCCTCAATGATACACTGGGGGTCGCCTTCGAGTATGGAACGGTCCATGAATGCACCGGGGTCGCCCTCGTCGGCGTTACAGCATACATATTTGATATCGCCGGGAGTAGCCTTTGCAAACATCCATTTTCTGCCTGTCGGGAAGCCGCCGCCGCCACGTCCACGCAGACCTGAATCAAGAACTTCCTTGATAACTTCATCGGGACTCATGGGAGTCAGGAGAACTTTTGCCAATGCCTGATAACCGCTTGTTGCGATATATTCATTGATATTTTCGGGATCGATACCGCCGCAGTTTCTCAGGGCGATACGACGCTGTTTCTTATAGAAATTCGTTTCCAAAAGAGGAGTAATGGT
>CAMHPW010000029.1 GCA_946187095.1 uncultured Clostridia bacterium
GGTGTGAAACTGCAAAGACGTTTTTCATATGGACATCTATATTATATCACACTTCTACTGTGAAATAGTAGAATAATTTCTACTATTCTTTTGTAAAATATGGTGTAAGGCGATTTTTTTATAAAAAAATACTTGACATTTTTGCGGAATAATGTTACTCTATAGATAGATTAGCACTCTGGCATCGAGAGTGCTAATGCAAAGAGGTGGCTTTAAATGGAACCGACTCAAAGAAAAATGAAAATTCTTGAGGCAGTTGTGGAAACATATATACACAGCGGTGAGCCTGTCGGCTCAAAAGCCCTGTGTGATATACTGGATTTCAGTGTATCGTCTGCAACTGTCAGGAATGATATGGCAGAGCTTGCAAACCTCGGACTCTTGGAGCAGACTCACACTTCTTCGGGCAGAGTGCCTACCGAACTCGGCTACAGGGTTTATCTCGATAAGCTCATGAAACCGTCACAGCTTGATCAAAGAGAAAAAACGGCTTTGAGTGATGCACTGTATATGAGTGCCAATACTCCCGAAAATCTCCTTGAAACGACAGCAGATGTGCTTTCAAGGATCACAGGCTGTGCGGCGGTCGCTGCTTCACCGACGGGTGAACGTGCCGTGATCAAACGTGTCAGATTCGTTCAGACGGGCGGCTATACCGCTATGGCCGTGCTGATCACTTCAACGGGAACAGTCAAAACAAGGCTTTTTCGATGTGACTTTGTCATTACACATCAGTTTACAGAGATGTTTGAAAAGCTCATGAACGAGAAACTCGAAAATCTCCCTGTCACATCGATCACGACTGCATTCATGCAGACAACGGCTGTTTCACTCGGTGAAATGTCAATGATGGTGCCGAATATGCTCGTTGCAGTACATGATGCCGCAAGAGATGCCGCTGAAACAGGCGTTTTCATCAAGGGACAGGCAAATTTATTTACCATGCCCGAACTTGAATCCGCTGACGGCAAAAAAGTCATGGAACTTCTGGAACACTCGTCAGAATTGGCAAAGCTGCTTTCCGCAGACAGCGGCAAGCCCGATATACTCATCGGAAGCGAACTGCATGATCCGGCATTTACCAACCTGAGTTTTATCGTGACACATTATAAAGCCTCGGAAGACTGTTCGGGTGCATTGGCAGTGGTAGGTCCTGTGAGAATGGATTATCCGAAAATTATTGCAACGCTTGAATATGCTGCCGATACAGTCGGAACACTCTTGAATGAAATGCTTGAGTTCTGATTGATCGGTGAAAGGAGTTAATGGATTTGGCTAATGAAGAAGAAATAAAGGCAGAAGAAACTGCGGAAGAATCAACGGAAACGGAATCCGAAGAAACCGAAACGGAATCCGAAGCCGAAAAGCTGCAAAAAGAGCTGGAAAGTCAAAAAGACAAGTTTTTACGCCTTGCGGCTGAATATGACAATTACCGCAAGCGTACAGAGAAAGAAAAACTTGCCACTTATGACAATGCCGTAGCGGCAACTGTCGAAGCATTTCTGCCCGTTGCAGACAATTTTGCCTTGGCAATGGCTTCCAATGCGGAAGTTTCGGGTGAATTCAGAAAAGGTCTGGACATGATACAGAAACAGCTTGAAAACGCCTTTGAAAAGCTGAGAGTGGAATCTTTCGGTGAAAGAGGAGAACCCTTTGATCCCGAACTTCACAATGCGATTTCACGCACAGATGATGCTGAACTTGACGAGGATTGCATTTCACTCGTATATCAGAAAGGCTATCGCATAGGTGACAAGATTATCCGTCACGCTATGGTTCAGATTACCAACTGACAGGGAAAGGGAGATATTATGAATCATAATAAGCGTCAAAGGCTCAAAGCAGTGATACAGAAAAGACTGACAAGACTTGTACACAGTCATCAGGGAATAGATACAAGGCAGCTTGTCAAATATTATATGCTGCCATATTATCATAAATATCAGGCTTTAAATGTAAATCAGCAAAGACTCTGGGGAAATTTGGGTGGTCTTGATAGAATGCAGCAAGTGACTATCATTCCAAATCCACCCCATTCAACAGTATATTAATATAAAATATTTTTTGGAGGTAATTTATTATGGCAAAGACTATTGGTATTGACTTGGGTACAACCAATTCATGTGTAGCAGTTATTGAAGGCGGTGAGCCTGTTGTTATCGCAAATGCAGAGGGTTCCAGAACAACCCCTTCTGTCGTTGCATTCGCAAAGAACGGTGAAAGACTTGTCGGACAGGTCGCAAAGCGTCAGGCAGTTTCCAACCCCGACCATACCATCGCTTCCATCAAAAGACAGATGGGTACTGCCCATAAAGTAAACATCAACGGCAGAGAATACACCCCTCAGGAAATTTCCGCTATGATTCTCGGCAAACTCAAAAAAGATGCAGAGGCTTATCTCGGTGAAACAGTTACTCAGGCTGTTATCACGGTTCCTGCATATTTCACGGATGCCCAGCGTCAGGCTACCAAAGATGCAGGCAAAATTGCAGGTCTTGATGTAAAGAGAATCATCAATGAGCCTACGGCAGCCGCTCTTTCCTACGGTGTCGATAAAGAAAATGACCAGAAAGTCATGGTTTATGACCTCGGCGGCGGTACTTTCGATGTATCTATCATCGAAATGGGTGACGGCGTTCAGGAAGTTCTTGCAACCGCAGGCAACAACCGTCTCGGCGGTGACGATTTCGACCAGAAAATTATCGACTGGCTCCTTCAGAGTTTCAGAAACGATACAGGCATTGATCTTTCCAATGACAAGACAGCCATGCAGCGTCTCAAAGATGAGGCTGAAAAGGCTAAAATAGAGCTTTCAGGCATTACGACAGCCGCTATCAATATCCCGTTCATCACGGCAGATGCGACAGGTCCGAAGCACCTTGACTATACTCTGACAAGAGCAAAGTTCAATGAACTCACGGCAGACCTCGTTGAAAAGACAATGGGACCTGTTCGTCAGGCTCTCAAAGATTCGGGACTTTCCATCAGTGAAATAGATAAAGTCCTCATGGTAGGCGGTTCTTCCAGAATCCCCGCTGTACAGGATGCCGTAAAATCTCTGATCGGTAAAGAGCCTTTCAAGGGCATTAACCCCGATGAATGTGTTGCCATGGGTGCTGCCATTCAGGGCGGCGTACTCGGCGGCGAAGTCGAAGGACTTCTTCTCCTTGACGTTACTCCCCTTTCACTCGGCGTTGAAACGCAGGGCGGAGTTATGACAAAAATTATTGAAAGAAATACCACGATCCCCACAAAGAAAAGCCAGATTTTCTCGACAGCCGTTGACAATCAGACACAGGTCGAAGTCAATGTTCTTCAGGGTGAGCGTGAATTTGCAAAAGATAACAAACAGCTCGGTTTGTTCAAGCTCGACGGTATTCTTCCTGCTATGCGTGGCGTTCCGCAGATCGAAGTTACTTTCGATATCGATGCCAACGGCATTGTCAACGTCTCCGCAAAAGATTTGGGTACAGGCAAGGAACAGCACATTACTATCACCTCCAATACCAACATGAGCAAAGATGACATTGAAAAGGCGATCCGTGATGCCGAACAGTATGCTGCAGAGGACAAGAAACGCCGTGAGGAAGTTGACAGAAGAAATGATGCCGAAAACCTCGTATATGCCGTTGAAAAGCTCATTTCCGAAAACGGTGAGCATATCGCAGCCGCTGATAAGGATGAACTCCAGCAAAAAGTGGCAAGCGTTAAATCTGCTCTTGCACAGAATAATATGGATATGATACAGTCCGCAAAAGACGATCTCCAGAAGAAAATGTATGCCGTATCCGAAAAGCTCTATCAGGATGCAGCCGCTCAGGGTGCTGCACATCAGGCTCCCCAGAGTGACAACGGCGTTTATGACGCAGATTTCAAGGACGTTGAATAATTGTAAATTCTGAATGGATAAAACGGGAAAACCTGTCTGTTTATCGGGTTTTCCCTTTTTTCAAATTTATTCTTGCAAAATCCTGCATAATGTATTATCATATATATCAAAAGAAACAGCAACTATGAATTATACATTATGAATTATGCATTGTATATGTTTTTGGAGGAATGGATATGGCAGACAAAAGGGATTATTATGAAGTGCTGGGAGTGGAAAAGGGCGTTTCCGATGATGAACTGAAAAAGGCTTTCAGAAAACAGGCGAAAATGTATCACCCCGACCTGCACCCTAACGATAAAGAAGCAGAAGCAAAATTCAAGGAAGTAAACGAGGCTTATGAAGTCCTCTCAGACAAAGAAAAACGTGCAAGATATGACAGATTCGGCTTTGCAGGAGTCGATCCCAGCTACGGTGCAGGCTCGACCGCCTACGGCGGCGGCAATCCTTTCGGTCAGGATATTGATATCAATGATATCTTCAACAGCTTTTTCGGCGGATTCGGCGGCGGCAGTTCCGCAAGAAACAGAAATGCCCCAAGAAAAGGCTCCGATGTCGAGACATCTGTCACGATTACTTTTGAGGAAGCTGCCAAGGGCTGCAAAAAAGAAATACAGTATGATATCGTTGACACCTGTAAAGAATGTAACGGTACAGGTGCAGAAAAAGGCACAAATCTCAAGACCTGTCCCAACTGTAACGGCAACGGTCAGGTCACTGTCAATAAGCGTACACCTTTCGGTGTCGTGCAGACGACTCAGACCTGTGAAAAATGCCGTGGCAAAGGCAAGATTATTGAAACACCCTGTAAAAAATGCTCGGGTGCGGGACGTACCAGAACCACAAAGACAGTCACTGTCACCGTTCCTGCCGGTATCGGTCAGGATCAGATCCTCAATGTCGGCGGTCACGGCAACAGCGGCTATAACGGCGGTCCTGCCGGTGACCTTCACGTTTACATCAATGTCAAAAGACATGATATCTTTGAACGCAAGGGTGATGACGTATGGTGTGAGATTCCTCTTACATTCACGCAGGCGGCTCTCGGTCATGAAGTCACCGTGCCGACGCTTGACGGCAAAGTCAGCTACAACGTCCATGCAGGCACTCAGCCCGGTGATGTATTCAAGCTCAGGGGCAAGGGTATCCCCCATCTCAACGGCAAGGGCAGAGGTGACCAGTTTGTCAGAGTTACGATCGAAGTCCCCCACAATCTCAATGCCGAACAGAAAAAGGCTCTGCAGAATTTCGATTCTCTCTGCCAATCTTCAAACTATCAGAAAAGCACCAGCTTCTTCGAAAAAGTCAAAAAACTCTTTAATTAAATCCCAAAGGATAAGGCATATACTGCCTTATCCTTTTTCTATGCAATCTAAACAAATTCGACATAAAATCTTGATAATTATAAAAATATTTGGTATAATTCAGATAATACGATTGAAAGGTTGATCATCATGGGCGATAAGAAAAAAGACGATAAAAAAACTTCCCCACAAACCAAAAATGAGTCCATCTCTCTCATAAAAGCCTTTTCGGAGCCTGACTGCCCCTATCTCAACAGGGAACTGAGCTGGCTCGACTTCAACAGCCGTGTGCTGGAAGAAGCCTTTGAAAAGGAAAATCCCGTCATGGAAAGAGTGAAATTCCTCTCCATCACGGAATCGAATTTAGATGAATTCTTCATGGTGCGTGTAGCCGGTGTCATGGACAAAATGCATTCCAAAGCCGATGAAAAAGATGCTTCAGGCATGACTTCGGCACAGCTTTTCCCGAAGCTTGCCGAAAAGATACGTCACTTTGTCAAAAAGCAGTATTCCTGTCTGCACCGTTCCATTATCCCTGCACTCAAAAAATGCAAACTCCGCTTCTTAAAAATAAAAGAACTCAACAAATCCCAAAAACAAATCGTTGATGAGTATTTCCATAAATTCATGTTCCCCGTTCTGACTCCGCTTGCAGTCGATACGTCAAGACCGTTTCCGCTGCTTGCCAACAGAAGTCTGAATATCGCTGTCAGACTTGTCAACGACTATGAAGAAGATATTTTTGCAGTCGTGCAGGTGCCGTCTATCCTGCCGAGATTCCTTGAAGTGCCGTCAGACAGCGGCAGGGCTTTCGTTATGCTGGAAGATATCATTATCAGCCATCTTTCCGAACTCTTTGAACTGTATAGGATACAGGCATCCTGTCCGTTCAGAATTACAAGGGATTCCGACCTTGACATTGATGAAGATGCAGACGATCTTTTGGTTGAAATAGAACACTCATTGAAAAAACGTCAGCGTGGCGATCCCGTCAGGCTTGAATTGATCTCCAAATGCGATGATGCCCTCAAGGATTTTCTGATCAATATGCTTGCCGTCGAAAAAGAGATCATCCATGAAGTTTCGGGACCTCTCGATCTGACTTTCCTCAATAAATTTGCAGGCATTGACGATATCCCCGACGAACTCAAATTCAAGCCTATCACACCCGTGAATCCGCCTGCCGATTTCTTCGGCTATGACGACATTTTTGCGGCTGTCCGTGAAAAAGACAGAATGGTGCATCACCCCTATGAGAGCTTTGAATCCGTGATCAGATTCGTGAATCAGGCGGCTAATGACAAAGATGTCCTTGCCATCAAGCAGACGCTTTACCGTGTCAGCGGAAATTCACCTATCGTTGCAGCACTCATCAAAGCCGCCGAAAACGGCAAACAAGTCACTGTTTTAGTCGAACTCAAAGCACGTTTTGATGAAGAAAACAATATCGGCTGGGCAAAGAAACTCGAAAAAGCAGGGTGTCATGTCATCTACGGTCTTGCAGGACTCAAAACGCACTGTAAAATTCTGCTTGTTGTCAGGCGTGAGGAGGACGGTATCAGACGTTATCTCCACATGGGTACAGGCAATTATAACGATATTACTGCCCATTTCTATACGGATATAGGGCTGTTCACCTGCGACGAAAAATTCGGTGAAGATGCTTCTTCGCTTTTCAATGTCATTACAGGCTATTCCACTCCGCCTGTCTATCACAAAATGAAAGTTGCCCCCACGGGCTTGCGTACATTCTTTGAAGATATGATAAAGCGTGAAACAGAAAATGCACAGAACGGCTCGCCTTCGGGCATTACGGCAAAGATCAATTCCCTTGTCGATCCCGATATCATCAGACTTCTCTATCAGGCATCTCAGGCAGGCGTTAAAATCACTTTGATCGTGCGTGGAATATGCTGTCTTGTGCCCGATATCAAGGGTATCAGTGAAAATATCACCGTTCACAGCATTGTCGGACAGCTTCTCGAACACAGCCGTATCTTTATCTTTGAAAACGGCGGTCAGCCCGAAATTTATATGGGTTCTGCCGACTGGATGCAGAGAAATCTTGACAAGCGTGTTGAACTCGTTTTCCCGATAGAAGATTCCGATTTGATAAAGCGTTCTTTCAAGATCATTGAAACTCTGAAAAAAGACATTCTCAATACGAGAATACAGAGATCGGATGCGACTTATGAACTGCTTGACAGGCGTGGCAAAAAAGTGCATAACTCTCAGAGAGAATTTTCCGAAATGGCGAAAAAGGCTCTTTCCGAAAAAATCAGCACCGTCAGCGAAGAAAAACTCTTTGTTCCCCTTACAAGCGAGAATTTCAAAGAGAACTATGACGAAAATTTATGACAATTTTTTTCAATATTCACTTGTAAATTTATGGAAAATAGTGTAAAATCATTATAATATATTCACAGTAAAGGAGTGCATACAAATTGAAAAGAGTCGGAATACTTACCAGCGGCGGTGACTGTCAGGGACTGAACTCCGCTATCAGAGGTCTTGCCAAGGGACTGTATGAACATTACGGCAACAATGTCGAAATTTACGGTATCATTGACGGCTACAGAGGTCTGATCGAAGGCGAATACCGCCTGATGAAGCCTGAAGATTTTTCGGGTATTCTTACCATAGGCGGCACGATCCTCGGTACTTCAAGACAGCCGTTCAAACTCATGCGTGTCATTGATGACGAAACAAGCGTTGACAAAGTTGCCGAAATGAAAAAACACTACAATGCCATGAAATTGGACTGCCTTGTTGTACTCGGCGGCAACGGTACGCATAAGAGTGCCAATATGCTTTCCGAAGAAGGTCTGAATGTCGTCAGTATGCCCAAAACCATTGACAATGATATCTGGGGGACGGATGTCACTTTCGGATTCCAGAGTGCCGTTGATATCGCTACAAACGTCATAGACTGCATACACACGACAGCAACTTCTCACGGGCGTGTATTTATCGTGGAGTGCATGGGACATAAAGCAGGCTGGCTTACTCTTTATGCAGGCGTTGCAGGCGGTGCGGATGTTATCCTCATTCCTGAAATTCCCTATAAGATCAAGAATGTCATCAACTGTGTCAAGAAACGTACCAAAGAGGGAAAGACATTTTCTATTCTTGCCGTTGCGGAGGGTGCTATTGAAGAAGAAGTCGCAAAACTCCCCAAGAAAAAGAGAAAAGAAGCTATCGCTAATTTAATGTACCCGTCCATTTCCTATAAAATTGCCCATGAAATAGAAGAGGCTACCGGTCAGGAAACCCGTGTGACCGTTCCGGGACATTTCCAGAGAGGCGGAAGTCCCGACGCTTACGACAGATTTATTACAACACGTTTCGGTGCAGCCGCCGCCCGGTTGATCATTGACGGCAAATACGGCTATATGACAGGCATGGTAAACGGTGAGATCGTTCCTGTACCCCTGAAAGAAGTGGCAGGCAAACTCAAAGAAGTCCCTGTTGACAGTCCCGTTATCAAATCCGCTAAAAGTATCGGCATCAGCTTTGGCGATGAATAAAAAAAAACGGAGAGTGAAATTCCTCACTCCCCGTTTTTTATTGCTTATAAAATTTTGTCTGGTCGATCAGGTTATTCAGTTCATTGATCGCCGCATTGTTATTCAATGCTTCTTCACTGAAGTCGTCCAATTTTGCCAGTTCCAGCAAAAGCCTGTCCAATTTGCTGATGATATTCTCATTGGCTTCCACTATCTTTTTGACATAATTGATATGCTCGGTATATATTTTCAGTCGTTCCTGCCTTGCCGATACCGACATATTCACATTCCTGTCCGATATCCTGAAATAATCCTTTGTATCAAAAATATTGATCCTCTTGACCATCGTCTTGACATTGGCATAAAATCTTGTGGTCGCATCTTCAATGATACCCTTGAATCTTTTATACGTTATCTCATGCGGCTTGAAATGGCTCGTCAAAATATCATTGAGCTTTTGCAGACGTGTCTGTATCTGCTCGATATGCTCCTTTGTCACTTCGATTTCACTGCTGAATACGGGATTTTCCGCACTTTTATTCAGCACTTCCAGATATTTGTTTTTACGTCTTTCTTCAGGAGATTCTTCAGGCTGTGCAGGTTCTTCCTCTTTGGGTTTCCATGCGAACCAGTTTCTTAAAGTATCCATGAAAGACGTTTTTTTCTGTTCAGGGATCGCAAGATTTTCTTCTCTGATCTCCCTGTCTGTATCCATCAGTTCTTCTTCGGGACTTTCGGTGCGTGTGATATCAATAATATCTTTGATCTCATCAATGGATATATTATCCACACTCTGTACGATCGCTGCTTTGCTGCCCTGTTCCTCTTTATCCCTGTTTTTGCTCGTGAAAAAGCCGTGAAATTCAAGCACTTTATCAGACCGTTCAATCGGCTTTTCAAGCCACTTTTCCGCAAAATTAACGCTGTCCGTCAGAATATCGTTCTTATTGACGGATGAACTGCCCTTACCGCTCGGAAATTCCGCCCACAGTCCTGAACTGACAAGCCAATTTTTTCTTTCCTGCATTTTGGCACTGTCCCATTGAAAAGACAATTCCGCCATATCCATCATTTCATACGCATACTGATACAATTCATTATACCATGCCTGCCAGAGCGGGCGATATTCGGGGAAATCCTTTGCAATATAAACAAGCGGTTTCTGTACAGCCGCTTTCATGTAATTATTCCAGACATCCTGCAAAGGCACTGTTGACATACCGTGATAGGCACACAAATTCATATAGCTGTAAAAATCAAGCACATATTCATATCCAAGCCCCATCCATTGATATAAATTCGTTTCCATTGTTTCATTAAATTCATAATTGTTTGAATCAGAATCGATATTGTTATATATTTTTCTGGAATAAAAAGGAGCTATTGGTGAAAAGTATTCATTCTCTTTTTATTATTTTTTTTAGTATTTTTGGAGTTTTACTATCAAATTCATTTATTTGAGGTAAATATGCTGGTTCTATATTGTTTAAGGAATTTATATTTTTTTTGAGCTTTTTCTTTTTGGTTTGGTTTTCTTCGTTAAAGG
>CAMHPW010000030.1 GCA_946187095.1 uncultured Clostridia bacterium
ATTCATCAACAAGAACAGGAATTAAAAATAAGAGAAAAAAGGAAAAAGGAAAGAAAAGGAATAATCAATTTTATACTGCAAGTATTTCACCTGCAAAGTTCACTTGTTTCTGAACTGCTACTATAATACACTAATTCTTTTCATTTGTCAAGTATTTTTTATTAACTTCTTATAATTTTTTGTCAAATCAATCCAATAATGCCATAATCTGCTTTTTGATTTCAATACGAGAAAATACACGTTCCCTGTTGCCTTTCATAAAAATAATCTTGTATTGAACGGAAATATATGCTAAAATATATTCAAAAAAATCAATGAAAGGTACGAAAAGCATGAAAAAGAAAACCGCTTTAATTCTGGCATTACTCATAATATCCGCAATCGCCGCAGGCTGTTCTCCCTCTGAAGAACCTTTATACAGGTCAGACGTTTCCGTTTCTTCCGCACAACAGTCCGAAACCGCTTCCGAAAATAAAAATTCAGATGAAATCTCACAAGAAAGTTCCGCTGTATCCGAAACCTCAGCTGCCGAAAGCAGTGATGTTTCCTCCGAACCCGAATCAAGCGTTACTTCTCAGGAATCCTCAAAAGAAGAATCTTCCAAACCTGAATCAAGTGTCACACCGCAGGAATCCTTCAAAGAGGAATCTTCCAAAACCGTTTCACAGGTATCCGTGATCGAAACAACTTCAACAGAGCCGTCCAAAGAACCCTCAAAAACAGAATCAAGTTCAGAACCCTCAAAAGCCGAACCCTCCGTGACAAGCGAAATTTCACAGGTATCCGAAAATTCAAAAGAGGACTCCTCCAAGCCTGAACCCGTCACCCCCGTTGTTCGGGAAAATGATATCGGCGGCATGGAACTCTACAATGCCATCTTCAACACCGCCAACAAAGTCACTGTCGATATCTCCATCGACAAGAGTGAGATCGACAAGCTGCAGGCGGACTATATGCGATTTTCTGCCAAGGATGACAATAAAAAATCCCAGATATACCGCATGGCAACCGTCACCTTCAAAGTCGGCGGCAAAAGCTATACTCTCGAAGAAGTCGGTATCCGTCTGAAAGGCAATCAGTCTCTGGAACCGTTCTATACACCAAACGGTCAGCCGAATATGTGCAGCTTCAAGCTCAGCTTTGACGAAACTTTCGACGATGAAGACGATTACGGTGCGGCTGCTAAAAAATGGACTGATGCCAATGCAAGAAAGGCAAGAAAAAAACGTACTTTTGCCACTATGAACGAACTTGACATCAAATGGAATATCAGCTATGACAATACCAATATCAGAGAAATCTATGCCACTAAATTATTTGAAGCCGCTGATGTGCTTGTACAAAAAATCAATCTCTCTCAGATGAACGTCAACGGCAATAACTACGGACTTGTCAAGATATATGAACCCATTGACAATAATTTCCTTGAAAAGCGACTCCCCGAAGCTGCTCTGGGCGGTGACCTCTATAAAGCCATGTGGTCGGAATGCGACAACAGCGGCAAACGTACAGGCTGGTGGAAAGGTGCTACCTACAAACTCAACAATTCCTACGGCATTCAGGACAATCAGAACGGCATCAAATATAACTTTAACCTCAAAACCAACAAGAAAACCTCCAAACATGAATCGCTCAAAAACTTCCTCAGTGTCATCAACAAGTCCAACGTCACAAGAGATGAGCTTGAAAAAGTCCTTGATGTCGATTACTATGCGGCTTTCATGGCGGCGGAATATTTTGCAGGCGATCCCGATGATATCAGAAATAACTACAATAATCATTACATATACTTCCGCAAGGACAACGGCAAGGCAATCTTTATCGTTTATGACAATGACCGTACACTCGGCATCACTTACGGTCTGAATAAAAACTGTGCCGTCCGCAATCCCTATTCCAGCTATGCCGCTACCCAAAGCGAACAGGAAAATCCCCTCATCAGCAAGACTATCTCACACAGCCCTCTTGCAAGCCTTGCTTATATCAGAGACAAATATGCCGATGACCTTAAAAAACTCTCTCAAACCGAAATGCTTGTCAGCGATGCCGATTTCAACAAACTTTACAATACCGCCAAGAATAACTATGAAAGCATCATCACGCCTTATACAAGATTTGCCAATCAGGAACAGGATTTCAAATTCAGCCTTGACGGCAACAAAAACGGCGGCGAAAAAAATAATATGTCCTTTGAACAGTTCCGTTCCACCATCATGTCAACCTATCAGACTGCAAAACCTTAACACTTAATTTACAAATAAAATCAGCATAAAGTATTGAAATAAACTGTACAATGTGCTATAATATGTGCAGGTTATATTTTATAAAACTTTTTAAAGGAGGAATCTCTATGAAACAATCAAGTAAAACTCTGAGGAAAATGCTTGCGATTGCCCTTTGTGTTGCCACGATAGGCAGTGCAGGCATGACAACAACTCTCGGTTCGTTTGTCGGCTTTGATACAAGTGTAAGTGCCGCTAACATGGTAATCGTTACACACGGCGATTTCACTTACTACCTGTATTCAGACCATACCGCAGAAATTGTAGGCTACAAAGGCACAAAAGACCTTTCCACGAAATCTTTGGGCTGTCCGTCAGTCGTCTATGCCAAAGACCTCGACCAGTATTATTTCAACGGCTATACAGGCTCTTATACCGTTACAGGTTTGCATGCAAGTGCTTTCAATGGTTGTAAAATAAGAATACTCGGTTTGCCGAACAGTTTGCAGTTTCTTTTCGGAGGATTTTTGAATGCCGAAATAGGCTGTTTCTCAATCGCTACAACCAACAGTTATTTCACCTCAGATACATCGGGCGTTCTGTATAACAAGAGTAAAACTAATCTTGTTGCATATCCCTCGAATCCGTCACTTTACGGTGCTACAAGCGGTTTCTTCCTGCAAAACACCTGTACGGAAATCAACGATTGGGCTTTGACCAACTGCAAACTTACTTCCATCACTGTTCCAAGCACTGTAACTTATGTCGGCATGGGTGCTTTCCAAAAATCAAGTATCCAAACTATCACTTTTTCGGGCTGTCCCAGCTTCTATCAGGCAACCGGTGAATCCGTATGTTCGTTTGACGATGCAAACAACCTTTCCAGTATCAAAATCAACGGTACAAGCGGAAAATATTCCACCGACACCTACGGTATGCTTTACAACAAGGACAAAACTAAATTCATTTATTGTCCTCTGGGCAGAACATCTGCTTTCAATGTGGCTGATACCTGTACGGAAATCGTTGACTGGGCTTTCCACAATTCCAGTGCAAAACCCGTTATCTATGACAATGTCACAAAAATTTCTTCCATCGCTTTTGACGGCGTGAAATCGGGCTTTAAACCATAACTTTCAACAAATCAAGTAATATATCCCAAAAATCCAGTAAATAAGCTAATATTTCGCTTATTGATTACTTGCTTGATAAGTAATCAGCTTTTGCAAAAATTAGCTTTACCACTAACAAAATCGCCTGTTATTACTTAAAACAATGAAAGTTATGGTTTAAACTCTACTGTCTGAAAGATACGACTATCGAAACTTTTGCCAAAAATCATAATATCAATTACGGCTATCACTTTGAATATACCGTAAGCGGAAATAACGTCACCGTGACAAAATACAGCGGTCCTTACAACGGTCCCTCACTCCCCGAAAAAGTCAAGGGCAAAACCATTACTGCAATCGGTGCAGAGGCTTTCAAGGGAAATACGACACTTGACGGTGTTTATTTGTCATCAACAAAAATAACATCTATCGGTGACAGTGCTTTTTCGGGCTGTACAAAACTTAAAAATATCTATCTGCCGAGTACCGTTACAAGTATCGGTCAAAAAGCATTTTACAATACTGCTGCAACAGGCATTACCATTCCAAGCAGTATGACTGAAATTGGTGAGGAAGCCTTCTATGGTATGTTTAAACTTGAATCTATTTATATACCGAGCAAGGTTACAAAAATAGGCACATACGCTTTCGGTTTTGATACAGCTCTGACAAGCGTTACTATTCCAAGCAATGTTAAACAGATTAATTTTGCCGCTTTCTATGGCTGTTCCAAACTCGCAAGCCTGACGATCGGTTCGGGTGTAACTACGATCGGCGGTGCAGCTTTCTGCAATACCGCTCTTACTTCACAGTATATCCCCAAAACCGTAACGTCTATCGGCGGCTACGCATTCGGTTATAAATATGCCGACAGCACTTATACCCGTGATACAGCCTTTACCGAAATTTCGGGCTATCCCAATACCGCCGCACAGACCTACTGCACAAACTACAATGTGCCTTTCAAATCTCTGTTCCAATACTCAAAGAGTTCTGACGGCAAGAGCATCAAGATTGAGAAATATACAGGTACGGATACAGTCGTTGTGATCCCCGATAAAATTGACGGTCTGCCTGTCACATCAATAGCAGGCTATGCTTTCAACGGCACTAACGTGACAAAAATTACACTTCCGAGCGGCATGACAGCCCTTGACGGCTATGCTCTCTACGGTGCAAGCAAGCTCACAACCGTTGTATTCCCGTCAGGTCTTACTTCCATCGGTGAATATGCCTTTGAATTCTGCACAAGCCTGAAATCCATCACCATTCCGAATACCGTTACTTCTATCGGAAACGGTGCTTTCTATGCCTGCAATCAGCTTGCAAGCGTCAATCTCGGCACAGGCGTGAAAACCATCGGCGGCTATGCCTTTGAAAATACCGCTCTGACAAGCGTTACCATTCCGAAATCTGTAACATCTATCGGTGCTTATGCTTTCGGTGATAAATGGGAAAACAGCACTCATACAATGGTAAGCGGTTTCAAAATCACAGGCTATGCTTATACAGAGGCTGAAACCTATGCCAATAAATATTCCATTACTTTCAATCCGCTTTATGAGGCTATTACAAATAATTCTACCATCAGCAAGACGGCGATCACTCTCGGTGACAGCGTCACCATCAATTTCGCCTCAACAGGCGGCAAAAAGCCCATCACCTATGCGGCTATGTATTCACTTGACGGCGGTTCGTCCGTTTCGATATGCTCCTACAGCACCAATACTTCAACGACATTTACCCCGTCAAAAGCAGGCACTTACACCATTTACACCTATGCACAAGACGACAGAGGACAGTTTATCAGAAAAGACTTTACACTGACAGTTGATACACCTGCCGTTAAAAATACCTCGACTGTCTGGGTAGGCGAAAATCAGGGTGCAACAACCATGTATGCAGATGACAGCGTTGGAGTTGCGTTCGCTGCAACGGGCGGTAACGGCAGCTACAAATATTCCGTATTCTATCACATCAAGGGCAGCAACTACTGGTATACCGCTATTGAAAATACAACCAGAACCAATATCTCTTTCAGAATGACAGACGATAACGGCGAAGCTCTCATCGGTAACTGTCAGATACTCGTTACAGCGAAAGATACCGACGGCAAATTTGAATCCAAGACATTCAATATGACCGTATATAACGTAATTGCCAATACGTCCGAAATCAGTGCGGAAACGGCGGCTGTCGGCGACAGTCTGACAATCAATGCAAGTGCCATCGGCGGTGCAGGCAACTTCACCTATGCTTTCTCCTACAAGAGAGAGGATATCGGCGGCTATGTAACGATCGGTTCTTCCGGCGATACCTGCACATTCACTCCTCCCATTGCAGGCAATTATCTGGTAAGAGTGATCGCAACGGACAGCAACGGCAAATCTGTCGGCAAAGTCTTTGAAGTGACCGTATATGAAAAACTTGTCAATACTTCTGTGATCAGTGCCACCACAATCGATACAGACAGTACAGTAGCCGTTCACGCAAGTGCTACAGGCGGCAACGGTGCATACAAATACAATATACAGTATTATCCCGAAGGCTATGAAAGCTGGGAAAACTGGGTATCCGTTGCACTGGATACGGCTGATACCGATTTCGCATTCAAGCTGTACGACCACAATGAAACTCTCCCCGGCAACTATGTCGTTGTCGTAGAGGCTTACGATTCCAACGGCAGCCGTGATACCAAGAAATTCACTGTTACCGTCAAAGAAAACAATACACTTCAGAGTACTTCACGCATCTCCATTGAAGGTGAAGTTTATCTTGATGACACGATCACAGTCTATGCAGGTGCAAAAGGCGGCAAAACTCCCTATACCTATGCCGTATACTACAAAAAGACTTCCGCAAACAGTTGGACTACCGTTCAGGGCTTCAAATCCAATGCAACGGTTGCATTCCAGTTCCCCGAAGTTGCCGACTATGACGTATGCGTAAAAGTTAAGGACGCTGACGGCACCATCGTTAAAGATTACTATGAACTTTCCGTTATCATTGACGAAGAAAGACTTGTCAATGAATCGACAATATCCCCCGAAACAACTGCTGTCGGAAAGAAAGTTACTTTCACAGGCAAGGCTTCGGGCGGTACAGGCGACTATCAGTATGCTTTCCTCTACAAGAAGGCAAGCGACAACAAATGGGTAAACAAGCAGAGTTTCAGTGCAAACGACACAGTATCCATCAAACCTGAAGCTGCCGTTGACTATGACGTATGCATTAAAGTAAAAGACAGCGGCGGTGCTGTTGAAAAGAAATATTTCACGCTCCATGTCAATGAGGCTCTTGCCAATACTTCCGCTATCTCCTCGGCAAGCATTATCAAGAGACAGACTGTGACCGTTACGGCAGCAGGCGAAAACGGCGTTGCTCCTTATACCTATGCCGTATACTACAAGAAGAGTACTCAGTCCAAGTGGACGACAAAACAGGATTTCGACAAAAACAATGTTGTAGATGTCAAGCCTGCCGGTACAGGTCTTTATGAAGTATGCGTTAAAGTCAAAGATGAACTCGGTACGATCTCAAAAGTTTATTTCGATGTAGAAGTAACGGCGGCTGCGGAACTTTCAAGCAATGCCAAAATCTCTGCAACGGAAATTAAAAAGGGTGAGAGTGTGACCATCAATGCCGATGGTGTCGGCGGTGTCGCTCCCTATACCTATTCCGTACAGTACAAACAGCAGTCCAAGTCCAAGTGGACGACTCAGCAGGAATTTGATGCAAACGATACGATCGTTGTCACCCCTGCAAGTGCTACCGCTTATGATATCTGCGTAAAGGTTCAGGACAGCACGGGTACTGTCGCTAAGCAGTATTTCGTTGTAACCGTGAGCTGATACCGATTCATGAAAAATCCCCATAGCTGAATAACATAAGACCGTCTGCAAACATTTTTTGCAGGCGGTCTTGTTTATATCCATTCCACACTTGTGACATAAAATACTTCACAGGAACCGTCACCCGTATCGGTGCGTGTCGTGCTGGAATACCAGCGAAATGTGGAACCATCGGCTTTTCTTCCGTTGACATTCACAAGATATCCCTGCAGCCTGACATGATCCCCACGTCTGATATAGCTCACTTTTTGCCTTATCTCCTCATTGGCGGGAATGATATGATTATTCGACGACTGACGTATAATTCTCAGTTCTCCCCCTGCAACTCCCAGTTCCTGCGGTGTATCTACCCTCCAGTAATACCATCTGTTGCTCTGTTTCCAGTGAAAGTCAACGTCTTTATTGTGTTCCGCTACCGTCCCCCATGCCAATGCGAGGTCTTTCGGAGATAATGCCGTTCCCACTGAATTCCCTTTATAATCATGTGTGCTGACGACAAGGGCTTCTATATCGTATTCATACAGACGATCAACAGTGATATCGAAATCATTCACATTGAGATAAATTTTTCCTGATGTCTCGGTCTGGACAGGCTCTCTTATATCCGTCACGGCATTTCTGCTGCCGTTCCAATATAAAATATAAACTATCCCTCCGCCAATTATCCCCAATATGATTGCATACGTCAGTGTTTTTTTGAATTTTTTCATGTCTGTCATTCCCCGTTTCCGTTTTTTCAATTATATACCATATGCCACTCCATGTAAACATATCCGTGATAAGAAATAAAAAATTTTTATGTCTGCACTTGATATTCCACCGATTGTATGATAGAATAGTTAAGACAATTTTTACAGGAGGCTATCTTATATGTCAGGACACTCAAAATGGAGTACCATAAAACGTAAAAAGGAAAAAACAGACGGTGCAAGAGCCAAGGTATTCACCAAAATCGGCAGAGAACTTGCCGTTGCAGTCAGAGAGGGCGGCGGTGCCGATCCCGCTTCCAACTCGAAACTGCGTGAATGCATCGCAAAGGCAAAGGCAAACAATGTCCCCAACGACAATATCGAACGTATTATCAAAAAGGCTGCCGGCAGTACCGATTCCAGCAGCTATGAATCCATCACATACGAGGGCTACGGTCCCTGCGGCATTGCCGTCATCGTTGAGACTCTCACCGATAACAGAAACCGTACCGCAGGCGATATCCGCCATTATTTCGATAAATACGGCGGTAATCTCGGTACTCAGGGCTGCGTTTCTTTCATGTTCACTCAGAAAGGTCTTATCGTTATCGAAAAGGAAGACAATGATGAAGACAAACTCATGGAAGATGCACTTGAGGCAGGTGCAGCGGATTTTTCATCGGAATCCGACGATGTATATGAAATCTATACCGAACCCGAAGACTTCGGTACAGTCATGGAAGAACTTGAAAAGAAAGGCTATGAATTCGTATCAGCCGATGTTTCCATGATACCCTCAACCTATACCAAAATAGAGGACGAAGAAGCTGCCGAGAAAATGCAGAAACTGCTTGATATCCTTGATGACAATGATGACGTACAGAACGTCTATCACAACTGGGATATGCCTGAAGAAACAGAATAAAACCGCTCTAAAAGAGGCTTTTGAGTTATACTCAAAAGTCTCTGGTGTCAATTTGGCAGCATTTTGGAATTTCGGAGCTTTTCCAGTTCATTCATTGTTTCATTCATACGGTTCGGATACAGATGAGAATATATTTGCAAAGTCGTTTCAATATTCTCGTGTCCGAGCCTTTCCGATATAAGCAGAATGCTATAAATGAGCAAATTCCAAATTCTTCGTGAAACTGCACAATATTCGCAAGTCCCCGACCTCTCCACCACCGCCTGCAGCGGCGGTCCCCCTCTCCTTACGAATGAGAGGCAAGGGTGTCTGCCGCAAGTCATAGACTGACCGCAAGGCAAAAAGTCGGCTTGCCTCCCCTGATTTCAGGGCAATGTCATCAACTTAAGAACTATGCGGCGACAGCCTCATAGCTACTCCAATCCGAATTTTTCTACCGAACTCACGTTACTTACAAAAAATCAGAAAAATAAAAAAACGTGCCCTGTCGTTCAAACAAGACACGATCAGTGATCCATCGGGGATTCGAACCCCGGACACCTTGATTAAAAGTCAAGTGCTCTGCCAACTGAGCTAATGAATCATATCATAAAATTTCAATAAAATAGTGATCCATCGGGGACTCGAACCCCGGACACCCTGATTAAAAGCCAGGTGCTCTACCGGCTGAGCTAATGGATCATATAAAAAATATAATGACTGGGATGGCTGGATTTGAACCAGCGATGACGGAGTCAAAGTCCGTTGCCCTGACCGCTAGGCGACACCCCATTAAAAAAAGATGGGGTGGGTAATCGGATTCGAACCGACGATCTCCAGTGCCACAAACTGGCGCTTTAACCAGCTAAGCTATACCCACCATCAATCAACACGCCAAGAGGGATTCGAACCCCCGACCTACTGCTTAGAAGGCAGTTGCTCTATCCAACTGAGCTATTGGCGCAAGTGGAGCGGGTGATGGGAATCGAACCCACACAACCAGC
>CAMHPW010000031.1 GCA_946187095.1 uncultured Clostridia bacterium
AACCTTCTTTTCGCCGTTGTAATTGATGTTTTCGGTTCTTACGGCAAGTCTATAGCCGTCAACGGATACGATTTTGAAAGTACCGTTTGATATCTCAAAGAGAGAACCTTTTTGGGTAGGGTTTTCGTCTTTGTCCGAAACGGCATACATAGTTTGTCTGATCATGCTTTTAAGAGTCTTGCCGTCAATGGTGATCTGTTCGGAAGAGGCAACGGCAGGAAGTTCGGGATATTCTTCAGCGGACATACCGATGATCTTGTATTCGGCTTTGCCTGCAGAGATATGTATCACGAGTTTTTCATCGGCTTCAATGGTGATAAGGTCTTCAGGCATTCTCTTGATGATATCGGAAAAGAGCTTTGCCGTTACGACAACAGAACCTTCTGTTTTGACATGGGCATATATGGTGGTGGTGATTCCTATGTCAAGGTCATATCCGCAAAGGGTGAGAGTATTGTTTTCGGCTTTTAAGAGTATGCCTTCAAGAACAGGCATATTTGATTTTGAAGAGGTACTTCTTTGAATGTTTTCAACAGCCTTGTTCAATTTTTGGCGGTCACAATTAAATTTCATGGGTTTCAGTCATTTTTTGCAAAATTTGAAAATTTTTTAAAAATTTGCCCCCTATAATATACTAATATATAGTAGTAGTAGTAGGGGCGGTTGAAAAGTTGAAAACGTCGAAAAATCCGCTTGTGATGCGGCTTTGGCGGTCTTATTGCTATGTTAATAATATGTTGAGAGATGTTGAGAAATTGTTGAAAGATTTTGAGTTTCAACATTTATGTTGAAAGCTGTTGGTGGAATGTTGGGGGAAAAGTTGAAAACTTTCGATTTGGAAATTTTTGGCAAAATGAGTTTTCAACCGAAAATGTTGAATTGTTGAAAAGTTTTCAACAGGTGACTATGGGTAATTTTTTACCCTTGTTGAAATTGTGGAGAGATTATCTGTCACGAATATTCTTTATAATATCTTCAACAGTAGCCTTGAGTTTGGGATCTTTGTTCATGTTTTTCTCGATTTGCTTGATGGCATAGACGATGGTGGAATGATCACGGTTGCCGAATTCCTCGCCGATGAGATTCATGGAGAGGTCTGTAATTTCCCTTACGGCATAGATTGCGATCTGACGGGCATTGGAAATATTGGAATTTCTCTTTGCGGAGCGGATATCCTCGCTTGTCACGCCGAAGGTACGGGCAACCTCGTCAATGATTTTTTCAACCGTCAGCGGTGGGGGCTGGTCATTGTTGAGAATGTCGGAGATGGTTTTCTGAGCGACATTGATGGTCACTCTTTCGCCGTAAAGCTGACTTTTGGCTTTGAGTTTTTTCACAACGCCTTCGAGCTGACGGATATTGGTTTTGAGTTTTGTCGCTATGTACTCGATCACATCATCGGGAAGATTCATTTCAAGCAGTTCCGCCTTGCGTTTGATGATGGCGATACGGGTTTCAAAATCGGGCGGCTGAATATCGGCGATCAGTCCCGATTCAAAGCGGCTTTTGAGTCTGTCCTCAAGGGTTTTGATCTCTTTGGGGGGGCGGTCGGATGTCAGTACGATCTGGCTTTTGGCTTCATAGAGAGTGTTGAAAGTGTGGAAAAATTCCTCCTGCGTGGATTCCTTGCCGCCGATAAACTGGATATCGTCAACGAGGAGAACATCGGATTTCCTGTACTTGTTCCTGAAGTCGTTGGCGGAATTGAGACGGATCGCCTCGATCAGTTCATTGGTGAAGTCGTCGCCTTTGACATAGACGATAGTCTTTTCAGGATTTGTCCTGTGAATTTCGTTTCTGATGGCATAGAGAAGATGTGTTTTGCCAAGACCGGAATTGCCGTATATAAACAGCGGATTGTAAGATCCTCCGGGATTAGCTGCAACGGCAAGCGAGGCTGCATGAGCAAATTTGTTGGATGAGCCTACGATGAATGACTGGAAAGTGAATTCATAATCCGCATCAACGGAAATATCGGTCTGTTCGGGTTCCTGTGTCACGATCTCGTCGGGTATCGTGAAACATATCTGTATGCCCTCGCCGAAAACGCTTGCAAAGGCATCATTGAGAAGCTGCATATATCCTCTTGTCAGAGTCTGTCTGTGAAATTCGGCAGGAACCATCAGAATGGCTTTGCCTTCAGCAAAATCGAGTTTGACGGGTTCGATTTTGCTGATCCATGTCTTATAGGCAACTTCCGTCAGATTCTGGCGGCAGTATTCGCATATGATGTTCCATGCTTCCTTGAATGAATCCATATATATTCCTCCTGTTTGAAAAATTGATGAAAAGGCTGTTATCGGCACAAAAAACGCTTTTTCGTCCGATACAGACACCTATTCCATTATATTATAACACAAAATATCAAAAATTCAAATAGTTTTTAACAATTTACAGTTGAAAGTTGATGCGAGTGTTGAAAAAAATATCGTTGACTTCAGACTTTTTTTGTGTTATAACAAAGAAAAAATATTTTTGGGGTGATAATGATGATATATATAACAGGTGATACACACAGTGGATTCAGGCGGTTCAAAAACAAAATATTTCATGCCAATGCAGAAGATACCGTGATCATATGCGGCGATTTCGGCGGATTGTGGGACGGCTCAAATGAAGAAAAGCATTGGCTGAAATGGCTCTGTGAAAAGCCGTACCGAATTTTATTTTGTGACGGTAACCATGAAAATTATGACATGATAAATGCCTGTCCTGTGGAAAATCTTTTCGGCGGAAAAGTGCATCAAATTTCGGATAATATATATCACCTCATGCGTGGAGAGATATTTGAAATAGAGGGAAGGAAATTTTTCGCAATGGGCGGTGCAAGGTCGCATGATATGCCGGACGGCATATTGAATCCTCTTGACAAGGATTTCAACATGATCGAAAAAATGTTGATAAGGCGTGGAAAAAAGAGGTATCGTGTCAAGGGCGTGTCATGGTGGGAGGAGGAAATGCCGAGCGAAAAAGAATTTGCCTATGCCCTTGAAAATCTTGCAAAGCATGATTTCAAGGTGGATTATATCATCACGCATGAATGTCCGACAGATGTGCAAAAAATTGTTGTTGAAAATTATGTCGAAGAAGAAAGAAGGCATGAATACAGTCCCGATGAACTGACGGATTTTTTTCAGATGCTTTCGGAAAAGTGTGAATTCAGAAAATGGTTTTTCGGACATTACCATGCCGATGCGGAAATATCGGAAAAATTCAGGGTGATTGAAAAAGACATTGTCGCATTGAACAGTTGAAAAAAATTTTTTGAAAAAATTAAATAAAAAGCATTGACAAAATATCTGAAATATGATATTATTGTCCTTGCAAGTGGTCCGGTAGTTCAGCTGGTTAGAACGCTAGCCTGTCACGCTAGAGGTCGACGGTTCGATCCCGTTCCGGATCGTTGATGAACTCTCTCTTGTGGGAGAGTTCAAATTTTTGCTGATATAGCTCAGTCGGCAGAGCGCGTCCTTGGTAAGGACGAGGTCGTCGGTTCAAGTCCGATTATCAGCTCCAAAAAAACATAGTAAACAAGGGACTTTCTGAAAAGGAGAGTCCCTTGTTTTTTTGATAGGTCCGCAAGTTGTTCAAAAACTGTTCAAGCGGACAGTGAAAGGGGAGTTGCCTGTGATTTGACAACCTCTTATTTTAAAAACGTGAGTTCGATGGAATTTCGGCTTTTTTGAAGAATCGTCGTTCAGTCACTTCGTGACTGAATTAACCTCTCCACCACCGCCTGCGGCGGCGGTTCCCCTCTCTTTACGAAGGAGAGGCAAGAGTGACTTCCACAAGTCATCAACTGACCGCAAGGCAAAAAGTCGGCTTGCCTCCCCTGATTTCAGCAGCGAGTCGCTGTCCCAGTCCGGTGGCACCGCCGCAGGCGGTGACGGAGAGGTTAAATGCGGCGACAGCCGCATAGACGTTTTTGGTGCAACTTTCAAATTTGCTCATTTATAGTACTGAGGATGATTTTTTTTAAAACAAAACCGGCGGTTTCTGAAATGAACCGTCGGTTTGCTTTGAGTTTCAAAAGTGATCAAAGGTTTTCTACGGGAGTGATGCCCCAGATCGTTTCCGCATAGTCACGGATCGAACGGTCTGCTGCAAAGCGTCCTGCCTTTGCGATGTTCACAAGTGACATCCTGTTCCATGTATTCGTATCGAGATACAGTCTGGATGCCTTCTGCTGAGTGACAGAGTAATCTGCAAAATCAGCAAGGACCATGTAAGTATCCTGTGAAGCGAGATAATTGGCAAGCTCGTCAAAGCCGAATTCCGAGCGGATGCCGTCAACAGCCTTTTTGATGATATGGTTGTTGTTGTAGGGGATAGAGGGCTGATAGCCCTGTTTGCCGAGCTGTCTTACTTCGGGAGTTGTCATGCCGAAGATAATGGCATTGTCACTGCCGACTGCTTCAAGAATTTCTACATTGGCACCGTCAAGCGTACCGAGAGTGATGGCACCGTTGATCATGAATTTCATATTGCTTGTACCGGAGGCTTCTGTGCCTGCAAGAGAGATCTGTTCGCTGATCTCGGCGGCAGGAATGAGTTTTTCCGCAACGGATACCCTGTAGTCTTCAAGATAGATGACCTTGAGCTTGTCATTGACACGGGGATCATTGTTGATCTTGTTGGCAAGGGCAACAATGAACTGTATGATCTTCTTTGCAAAGTAATAGCCGGGAGCAGCCTTTGCACCGAAGATATAAGTTTTGGGCTTGTATTCGGCAGTAGGATTTTCACGCAGCCACTGATAGGTGCTGTAGATATGCAGGGCATTCATTAACTGACGCTTGTACTCATGCAGTCTCTTTACCTGTACGTCAAAGATGGAATCGGTATCGACAACAATGCCGTTGTTATCTTTGATATACTTTGCCATATACTCTTTGTTTTCTTTTTTGATCTCTGCGAGCCTGTCAAGTACGGAAGTGTCATTTTTATAATTCATGAGTTTTTCAAGCTCGTTGGCATCCTTGGTAAAGCCGTTGCCGATCAGGTTGATGATAAACTCGGCAAGCTTCGGATTGGACTGATTGAGCCATCTTCTGTGGGCGATACCGTTTGTGACGTTCTTGAATTTTTCGGGAGTGAGAGTATAAAAATTATGGAAAATAGTATCTTTCAGGATTTCACTGTGAAGTTTGGAAACACCGTTGACGGAATGGCTGGCGATAACGGCAAGATTTGCCATTCTGACTGCACCGTCGCTGATGACTGCCATATCTTCGATCTTTTTCCATTCCACACCGCTTTTGACCATGTTGTCACGGAAACGTCTGTCTATCTCCTCCACGATCTGATAGATACGGGGGAGCTTTCTCGCAAACAGCTCGACAAGCCAGCATTCAAGTGCTTCATTCATGACAGTGTGATTGGTATAGGCGATCGTTCTTGTCACGATATCCCATGCTTTATCCCAGTTATAGCCGCAGTCATCGAGCATGATCCTCATCAGTTCGGGAATGGCAAGAACAGGGTGTGTATCATTGAGATGGATCGCAACATAATCGGGGAGACTGTCAAGAGAACTGTAAGTTCTGAGATGTCTCTGTATGATATCCTGAATGGTTGCGGATACAAGGAAATACTGCTGTGAAAGACGAAGGCTCTTTCCTTCGGAATGATTGTCTTCGGGGTAAAGCACTCTTGTAAGGCTTTCTGCGATCGCTTTCTGCTCAACGGCACGGACAAATTCACCCTGATTGAATTTGGTCATATCAAAGATATCGGAAGTAGCCGCCCACAGACGCAGTCTGCTGATCCCCTTGCCGCCGTCACCGGGAACGAGCATATCATAGGGAGTTGCGATCACTTTGGTAGCTCCTTCGGGCGTTACGATATGGTGATTGCCGTCCCATTTTTCAACGACTTTGCCGTCAAAGTATACGGGAACGGATTTTTCAGGATGCGGCTGGAGCCATACAGAGCCGCCCGGCAGCCAGAAATCAGGCAGTTCGGTCTGCCAGCCGTCAACGAGCTTCTGCTTGAAAATACCGTATTCATAACGCAGGGAATAGCCCATTGAAGAATAATTCTGTGTGGCAAGACCGTCAAGGAAACAAGCAGCCAGTCTGCCCAGACCGCCGTTGCCGAGACCTGCATCAGGCTCCTGCTCATAAATGGTATCGAGTTTGATCTGAAGCCCCTGCAGTGCATATCTCATTGTTTCCTCAAGACCAAGGTTATACAGGTCATTTTTGAGAGAACGTCCCATCAAAAATTCCATGCAGAGATAATAGACTGTCTTTTTGCCCTGTGAAACAGCGGCAGAAGTGAATTTTTTCTGCTGTTCACGCATGAGGTCTTTCACAACAAGTGCGACTGCCTTATAGTAATGCTCATCTGTGGCATCATTGGGTGATACACCAAAGTTGTGCGAAAGCTTTGCAACGATCAGCTCTCTGGCTTCACTCGGTGTGAGTTTTGTATTGGACATATTTTTTCAATCCCTTTCCAAAAAAAATACAATACACATTATAACCTAAAATTTATAGATTTTCAACCAAAATTTAAAAAAAATGTATTTTCAAATGTAAACTTTTTATAAATTAATTGAAAACCCGCTTTTTTTGTGCAAATATCCGAAATACCCCTTTATTATTTTATCAAAATGTAATATAATAAATACAACGTATGTTTAAAGGAGTAAAAAAAATTGAAAAAAAAAGTCACGATCATCGTAGGCGGTACGGAATATACTTTGGTAACGCAGGAAGATGCCGAATATACACAAAAATTGGCGGAGGAAGTCAATGAAAGCATCGAAGATATGTGTATCAGCGGCAGGATATCGATCACTGCCGCCGCTATTCTTACGGCTGTCAATTTTTGTGACCGCCTGAAAAAATATGAAAAGGAGGCTGATGAACTCGGTGAACAAATTGAGGGATATCTCCAGGCCGCCGCTGAACAGATCGACAAGATCGATGAACTCAAAAGGGAAAATGAAAAGCTCAGAAAAGAGATTGAAACGTATCAAAAACGTCTGAAAGAAGAAAGTGTACCTTCCTCTTCACAGCCGTCAGCACAGGTCATTTCCTCCTGTGAATACGGTGCAGAGGATGATGAAACCGCTTTTTTCAATGCCTTTAAATCGGTCTGAAAGGAATATTTTTATGAATCATTTAGAAATACTTGCACCTGCAGGAAATATCGAAAGCATTTATCCTGCCGTCAGAATGGGTGCCAATGCCGTTTATATCGGTGCATGGAAAATGAGTGCGAGAAGTGCCGCACAGAATTTCAATCGGGAAGAATTGAAAACTGCCGTGGAATACTGTCATGCAAGGGGAGTGAAAGTTTATCTTGCCTGCAATACCCTTGTACATGACGATGAATTACAAACGGCTTGGGAAATTATCAAATATGCCTGTGAACTGCCCGTTGATGCTCTGATCATGCAGGATATCGGGCTGATCTCACTTGTCAGGAAATATGCCCCCGATATGAGAATACACGGCTCTACGCAAATGTCTGTGCATACTGCAATGGGTGTGCGGTATCTTGAAAAAATGGGACTGAAAAGAGTCGTGCTTTCAAGAGAGCTTTCCAAAGGCGAAATACAGGAGATCAAAGACAAAACCAATGCGGAACTCGAAATATTCGTACACGGTGCTTTATGTATGAGTGTTTCGGGACAGTGCTATTTCAGTGCCATGCTGGGTTCAAGAAGCGGCAACAGAGGTGCCTGTGCCCAGCCATGCCGACTGCCTTTCAGTGACGGATTCAAAAATAACTATGCCCTGAGCCTTAAAGACAATTCTATCATCAGGCATCTGCAGGAATTGTCGGAAACGGGCGTGACCTCCGCAAAAATCGAGGGCAGAATGAAACGTCCCGAATATGTGGGGATAGCCGTCAAAGCCTGCCGTGAAAGCCTTGACAAAGGCATGATCGACAACGATATTTACGATAAACTTCAGGCAGTTTTTTCAAGGTCGGGCTTTACGGACGGCTATTTCACAGGGAAATTGGGTGCTGATATGTTCGGCATACGCTCCAAAGAAAATGTCACTTCTGCGACTGAAAAAATTCTTTCCGATATCCGCACCATGTACAAAGATGAAAAGCCGCTTGTACCTGTCGAAATGGATTTCAGAATGAAAGACGGTGAAAACATCTCTTTGAAAGTGCATGACAATGACGGAAATGAAGTTTCCGTCAGCGGTGCAGTTCCCGAAAAGGCTCTCAAAGTCGCATTGAGTGAGGAAAAATGCCGTGTGAATCTCACCAAAACAGGCGGTACGCCGTTTTTTGAAAACGGCTTTCACACGGATATGCAGGACGGTCTGACCGTTCCCATGTCGGAGATCAATGCCCTCCGCCGAAATGCCCTTGAACAGCTTACTGAAAAGCGTACAAAAAGAAATCCTGTCCCATGCCATGAACCGACATTCCCCCTGACCAATTCACGCAAAAACAAAACTCCGAAGTATTTCAGGGGCAGATTCACCAACAGCGATATCCCCGACAGCTTCCTTGACAGTGAATTGATATATGTCCCCATGAATCTCACTGATAATGAATATAATTCATTGATGGATAAGGGTTTTGCCGTTGCCGTTGAGATTCCGAGAGGTATGTTCGGCATGGAAAATCAGATTTTTGAAAGGCTGAAACACATACAGACTCTGGGCATCAATGAAGTGCTGGCATCCAACATAGGTGCCGTTGAGATGGCGAAAAATCTTGATATGGATATACACGGCGGTTTCGGCTTGAATATCACGAATACAGCCTCTGTCGAATGGGCGGAAAAAGAGGGACTTCTCGACATAGAAGTTTCCATCGAACTCACACTTGAGCAAATTGCCAAATTAGGCGGCAGAATACCGCTGGGTATCGTTAGTTACGGCTTGATGCCGCTGATGCTGACGAGAAATGATCCTGCACCCGAAACAGGTTTTATCCGTGACCGCAAGGGAATTGATTTTCCTGTGCAGACATACGGTGCCTGTACGGAAATTTTGAATTCTGTACCCGTGATCTTATCCGACAGAAAAAATGAATTAAAGGGCATCGATTTTGAAGTTTACCGCTTTAGTGTTGAAAACTCTGTTGAAATTGGGGAAAATTCCTCCCTGTTCCATCAAAATACCCTCTCAAAAGGCAATTTTACAAGGGGATTGTATTATAGAGGGGTTATATAAATGTAAAATGGAAAGTGGAAAATGTGTGATGGCATTGTGTTATCATTTCTTTTTTCATTGATATGAAATCAAAAAAACAGACGACAGTGAAAACTGCCGTCTGTTTTTTTATATGTCAACTCGTGATGTAAAAATGTATGTGATAACTGCATTTCTCTTTC
>CAMHPW010000032.1 GCA_946187095.1 uncultured Clostridia bacterium
GGCGGAGAGGTTAAATGCGGCGACAGCCGCATAGATTCTCAAATCCGAATTTTTCGATCGAACTCACGTTTGTTATATTGATGGGATGTTTATTCTTTGACACTGTGGATACCGTGCAGGTCGGATATCTTGATACAGCCTGTGGTACAGTTTTTGGCACAGACACCGAAATCCTTGCAGTCGGGGCATTTGGTGTAATCGATAACGGCAATATTGTCAATAACTTTGATCGCTTTTTCGGGGCATACACGTTCACATTTTTTACAGCCGATACAGCCGTTGAAACAAAGTTTTCTTGTCACAGCACCTTTGTCATGGTTGCTGCACGTTACAACAACATTCTGAGTATCTTTAATGAGAGTAATAAGTCCGTTGGGACAGGTCTTTGTGCAGACACCGCATCCGACACAATCCACAGGATTGACCACAGCTACATTATCTTTGACGAAAATGGCATCATGAGGGCAGGCTTTGGCACAATCGCCCAAGCCAAGACAGCCGTAAGTGCATACACCTTTTCCGCCGTACATGAGTTTGACGGCGGCACAGCTTTCAATGCCCTGATAGAGATATTTGTCCTGCGTATGTGTACAGTCACCCGAACAGTGAACGACAGCGATCTGTTCGGCAACTTCTTCAAATTCAACTCCAAGAAGTTCACTGAGTTGTCTGGCAACATTTTCGGAACCGGGTATGCATAAATTGATGGGCGTATCGGGATTTTCGCAAAGGGCTTTGGCGTAGCCGTCACAGCCTGCAAAGCCGCAGGCACCGCAGTTTGCCCCCGGCAGACATTCACGGATCACAGGGAAGCGTTCATCTTCTTTGACAGCCATGATCTTTGAGGCAATGACAAGTATGGCACCGCAGATCACGGCGATGATAACGACAGGGATAACAGCAGTAAGGATTTCAGACAATTCAGGCACCTCCAAAGAGATTTTCGATAATGCCGCCGAATCCCATGAAAGAGAGTGAAGTGATGGAGGCAGCAATCAGAGTAATGGGCAAGCCTTTGAAATTTTCGGGAATATCGCTTGTTTCCATAGTGGAACGTACACCCGAAAACATGACCATGGCAAGAAAGAAACCCAATCCGCTGCCAAGTGCATTGACCATAGATTCGGCAAAGTTATAGCCTGCATCGATGTTCAGGATAGTAACACCCAGAACGGCACAGTTGGTCGTAATCAAAGGGAGATATACTCCAAGGGAATTGTGCAGAGAGGGGATATATTTTTTGAGGACAATTTCAACGAGCTGAACGAGTGAAGCGATAACGAGAATGAAAACGATAGTCTGAAGATAGCCAAGACCGTTGGGATCGAGGAGATATTTTTGAATAGGGAATGTAACGGCAGTAGCCATGAGCATGACGAAAATGACGGCAAGGCTCATACCTGCCGCAGAATCAAGTTTTTTGGAAACGCCCAAAAAGGGGCATATGCCGAGAAATTTGGAAAGTACATAGTTATTGATAAAGACAGCGGAAAGGAGAATGATAATGAAATTTGTCATTTTTGAGCAGCCTCCTCTTTGATTTTATTGCAGGCTTCCGCCTGAGGACAGCCTTCACAGCCCCCTTGTTTCTTTGGCTTATGTTTGGAGAATTTGTTCACGGCGGCGATGAGCAGACCGAATACGAAGAAACCGCCCGGAGCCATTGTCAGAATAGAAATATGGTTATCTGCAAGGACAGGGAGAGGAATGCCGGCGAACGTGCCGCTGCCGAAAATTTCTCTTATAGTAGCCATAAGGAAAAGGGCAAGTGTAAAGCCGATACCCATTCCCAGACCGTCAAGAGCGGAAGCAATCACTTTATTTTTGCTTGCGAACATTTCGGCACGTCCGAGAATGATACAGTTGACGACGATCAATGGAAGATAAATGCCGAGAGATTCATCAAGAGCGGGAGCAAAGGCTTTGACGAGCATTTGAACAACCGTAACAAGACCGGCAATCAAAACGATATAGCAGGGAATCCTGACTTTATCGGGAATGACTTTTCTGAGGGCGGAAATGAGGATATTGGAGAAGATCAGAACGACAGTGGCAGCCGCCCCCATGCCGAGAGCATTGATAACGCTTGTAGAAGTCGCAAGAGTGGGACAGGTACCGAGAACTAAAACTAAAACGGGATTTTCCTTGATAATACCCTTGGTAAGATCATGGAGTTTATTCATTGGTATCCTCCTTTGCGATTTTCAGCGTATCGAAAGCGATACCGACAGCTTTTTTATATGCCTTTGAAGAAATGGTAGCGCCGGAAATGGTGTCAACTTCTGTATAGTTATCGGCGTTTTTGCCGATATATTTTTGATTGTAGCCCGATTGATTGTCGGCAGCCTTTGAGCCGATACCGCTTGTTTCGGAATGGGAGAGCGTTTTGACATTTTCAATAGAGCCGTCGGGACGGATGCCGCAGATAATTTTGATATCACCGCCGTAGCCTTTTGCTTTTGTGATAATGACATAGCCGGAATTGTGATTGCCTTTGAAAATATCTGTCGCACCGTCCGGGAGAGATAGATTCATTTTTTCAAAAGATTCGGCTTCTTTGAGGACTTCGGAACGTGCAAGGGCAGCAGCCTTTTCTTCAGCGGCTTTGATAATAGGAGAGGTGACACTGTTGACACAGGCAAGAAGTGTTGTGACAACGAGGCATATCGCCGTGAGGACGATAACAGGTTTGATAATGTCTTTCAAGATTTTGCACCTCCGAGAGCACCGAGCGGTTTTTGTCTTGTCAGTCTGGAAATATAGGGAGTGAGAATGTTCATTAAGAGAATGGAGTAAGAAACGCCTTCGGGCAGACTTCCCCAAACACGAATGAGAATGGTGATCAGACCGCAGCCGATACCGAAAATAATTTTGCCCCAAGGGGTAGAGGGGGAAGTGGAATAATCGGTAGCCATGAAGAAAGCGGCAAGCAAAAGACCGCCAGAAAGTATCTGATAAAGGGGATCTTTGCCGCATAGAAAGGACATGACAGCAACGGTTGATATAAAAGCAACGGGGATATGCCATGTAATGACTTTTCGGATAAGAAGATAAATGCCGCCCAGAATAATGGCTAATGCACAGGTTTCGCCAAGACAGCCGCCGTGATCACCGAGGAAAAGCATCATATAATCGACACCGGAGGAAAATCCTTTAGCGGCAGCGGCAAGGGGAGTAGCACCCGATAAAGCATCAACGGAATTTTCGGAGAAAGTCCAGCTTGTCATGCTGCCGGAGAATGCGACAAGCATGATAATTCTTGCCGTAATGGCAGGGTTGGCGAAATTCTGACCGATACCGCCGAAAAGCTGTTTAACAACGATAATAGCTGTAATGCTGCCGATGATGGCTTGCCATACAGGGATCGTGACAGGGAGATTGAATGCAAGCAGCATACCTGTAATGACAGCGGATAAATCGGAAATGGTATTGTCTTTTTGGCAGATTTTGCGAAAGACGTATTCCGAAATGACACAGCAGGCGATACAGACAACTGTGATCAAAAGAGAACGCCAGCCGAAAATGATAACAGAAGCGATAAGAGCAGGCATGAGTGCAATAATGACATCAAGCATGATGTTTTGAGTAGTCCGTTTGCTGAAGAAGTGAGGGGAAACGGATACGTTCAGGTGTTCCATTCAGTTCATCTCCTTTTTGTAACTGAGGTATTCACGCAGTTTTAATTTAGCGAGTTTGTTGGTTTGTACAAGAGGTCTGTTGGCAGGGCAGACGTAAGAACAGCAGCCGCATTCCATGCACAGATCGACACAGAGTTTTTCAAGGTCACCGACATTTCCGGCTTTATAGGCAAGGGAAATGGAACGTGGTTCCAGTCTGAAAGGACAGTGTGCAATACACGCACCGCAGTTGATACAGGCGGTAGTTTTGGGGACAGCAGCCTCTTTTTTGTCCATAAAGATAACGGCATTGGTATTTTTGAGTACAGGTTCATTCATGGACGGAACGGCAATTCCCATCATGGGACCGCCGTATAAAACTTTTGCAGGTTCGCATTTCAGACCGCCTGCACTTTCAATGAGGTCACTGATAGGAGTACCGATAGGGGCAATCACATTTTTAGGTTCTTTGACAGCGGAACCGTCAATTGTAACGCACTTTTCAACGAGCGGAATTCCTGTTTCAAGATATTCACCAATAAAGGCGAGAGTGGTGATATTGATGACTATAACACCGACATCGATAGGCAGACCGCCTTGAGGGATGATTTTTTTGAGCGTATTGTATACAAGGACTTTTTCACCGCCCTGAGGGTACATTGAGGGGAGGGCATGGACTCTGATATGTTCGTCTTTTAATGCAAGTTCTTTCATTTTTTCTATTGCGGAGGGCTTGTTTTTTTCAATGCCTATCACGAAATCCCTGACATTCATATATTTTTTGATGGCGGAAATGCCTTTATAAATATATTCGTTCTTATCGAGCATGGTACGGGTATCGGAAGTGATATAGGGTTCACATTCAGCGGCATTGATGACAACGGTTTCGATTCGTGCAAGGTCGTCTATTTTGAGTTTGGCGAAACTTGGAAATCCCGCACCGCCCAATCCGACAACACCGCTGTCTTTGACGGCATTGATAAAACCGTCAAAATCATTGATAAAAGGCGGTTTGATTTTTTCATCAAGTTCTTGTTTACCGTCCGATTCGATCACGGCACAGGAAATTTTGACACCGTTGGAAGTGACCATAGTGTCAATCTTCTGGACAGTACCCGATACACTGGAATGGATATTGGAAGAGATAAAGCCATCGGCTTTTCCGATGAGCTGACCGACTTTCACGGTGTCACCACGTTTAACAAGAATTTCGGCAGGTTTGCCTATGTGCATAGATGCAGGAATTGTGATGATTTTTGGAATGGGTATTCGTTGGGGGGCACTGTCAGCGGTATTTTTCAGATGTGGAATTTTAATTCCGTGAAGTTTCATAAAACGATTCTCCAATCATGAAATGATGCAAATAGCTATATTATTCTATCACAGTAAAAATGACTTTTCAATAACTAAAAAGCAGAACGGTATTTTTTACCGTTCTGCATAGAAATGTTGGAAAACTTGTTGATAATTCTGTCTTTTATGTCGTTTAAACCGGACAGGGCATCTTTGAGTTTATCCAGTCCGAATTCGACAATGCTTTTTTCCGAGAAGTCAAAATGGAAAAGATTTTTAAGTTTTTCACGGCCTTCGGAAGTCATGATAGCCTGTTTGAGAACGTCAAGGGCATTTTCGGCAAGACTGTTGGTACGGCAGATGACAGCATGGTCACGGACAGTGAATTTTTCAAACGTGAGGTTCAGGATAAAATCGTTGATATTGAAATCGTAAGAGGAAGTAATGTAAATCATGCCGTCTTTTACGGAGATGGTTTCATCAGAGGGAATGTTTTGTTCAAGAATACTTTTGAGAATGTTATCGGGAATGGGGAGTTTGCCGAGTTTGGCATCATGGAGATAAACGATAAAATTGTTTGACCTGGAATCAAGATAGATATCGGCTTTTGCATAAAATCCGGGATCATCACTGCATGCTGTCACACTTATCTTTATTATCCCGCAGAAATCAGAATCGCCTGTATTCCTTACAGACACGGATACATCATTTATCCCTGCGTCTTCAAAATTTCCGTAACGCCGTCATTGAAAAAGACAACACAGTTTTTCATGTTTTCATTCTGGGGAATGAGCTGATCATTGATATATGTATTGATCTGATCTTCGGAAAGCTGGAATTCCTGGCCGAAAACGGCACTTTTCAGAGCGGTGTATAAAAGTGTGTCATCTTTTTGATAGGAAGTGTATTTATCTTCGTTGTCATTCTGAAATGCAAGAAATATACAGACAGCGGCGGCTATGATACAGAGTGTGAGAAGAATGAAAAGAAGTTTCAGGAGAGGAAAGCCTGTTTTTTTCGTTTTGCTCATGTAAAAATTCACGACCTTTTGAATTATTTGAGTTCGGCAATAGTAACGCCGGAATCGCCCTCACCGAATACGCCTAAACGGAAGGTACGGACAGAGGGATGTTTTTTGAGATGGTTCTGAATTTCTTTTCTGAGAACGCCTGTACCCTTGCCATGAATGATGGTGATCTGATGAAGTTTTTGCATAACGGCAGTGTCAATGGCACGGTCAACAGCCATAATGGCATCGATGGCAGTTTCGCCACGCACATCAATTTCGGTTGCGGCATTTTTGGAAGTATTATAGACGGTACGCACAGAAGAAGTTTGTTTTTTGGTTTTTTCTTTTTTGAGAAGTCTGAGATTGCTCAGCGGCACACGGGTTTTGAGGATACCCGACTGCACGAGAGCGGAATCCTTGCCGACTTCAAGGACTTCAGCTTTTTTGTCGATATCGAATATAAGGACGGAATCGCCCACGACAAGAGGTCTTGGAAGCTCATATTCTTCATCGGAGCGGTTCTGAACGGGATCGGCGGATTCCTCCATTTTGCGTATGTCGGCACGGAGTTTGGCTTTTTCTTCGGGAGAAACTTCATTTTTTTTGCGGATAGCCTCCAGTTCATCAAGTACGCCGTAAACTTGTGAACGGGCTTTTGCAATGATATTTTCAGCCTGAGCTTTGGCAAGATCAAGCTGATTCTGACATTCTTTTTCGGTACGTTCCGATTTTTGCTGAGCGAGTTCAAGTTCGGTTTTGATCTGGAGTTTCAGATCTTCTGTTTCCCTGATTTTTTCATCAAGCTGACTTTGCGTTTCCTGCAGTTTCTGCACAACGGATTCAAATTTGGAATCCTCAAGGGAAACGAGGAGTTTGGCACGGTCAACGATATCTTTGGAAATGCCGAGTCTTTCGGAGATGGCGAAAGCGTTGGAACGTCCGGGCATACCGATCAGGAGTTTGTAAGTCGGACGGAGTGTGGCAACGTCGAATTCACAGCAGGCATTTTCAACGCCGGGTGTATCAAGGGCATAGCTTTTTAATTCGGCATAGTGAGTTGAGGAAGCGATTTTTGCACCTTTGGCACGGAGAGCCTCAAGAATAGCTGTAGCAAGAGCCGCACCCTCAACGGGATCGGTGCCTGCACCAAGTTCATCAATGAGAATCAGGCTTTTATCGTTGGCGGTTTCAATGATATTTTTGATATTGACCATGTGAGAGGAGAAAGTTGAAAGCGATTGTTCAATGCTTTGTTCATCACCGATATCGGAAAGGATATTTTCAAAGACGGAAAGTTCACTGTTATCGGCGGCAGGGATCATCATACCGCACATAGCCATGAGGGAAAGCAGACCTGTCGTTTTGAGAGAAACAGTCTTACCGCCTGTATTGGGACCTGTGATAACAAGGGTATCGAAATCAATGCCAAGCTGGATATCGGTAGGCACGACTTTATCTTTGGGGATAAGCGGATGGCGGGCTTTTTTCAGATTGATCCTGCCGTGATCGTTCATAACTGGAACAGACGCTTTCATTTTGTAGGCGAGATGGGCTTTTGCGAAAATAACATTGAGTTCTGTGAGCATCTGATAGCTTTGTACGATGGAATCGGCATAAGCGGAGAGTTCAGCGGAAAGTTCTGCAAGGATTCTTTCGATTTCTGCCTGTTCTTTGGAGCGGAGTATGCGGATATCGTTGTTGGCTTCGACAACGCTCATGGGTTCGATAAAGACAGTCGCACCGCTTGAAGAAGTGTCATGTACGAGACCTGCCACGGCGGAACGGAATTCGGCTTTGACAGGGATAACGAATCTGCCGCCTCTCATGGTGACGATAGATTCCTGCAGATACTTCTGCATGGAAGAGGAATGGATTATTTTATCGAGGTGTTCACGGATTTTGGAAGAAGTGGCAGTGATTTTTTTACGGATAGCAAGGAGAGTAGGGGAAGCATTGTCGGCGATTTCATCTTCGGAGATGATAGCGGAAGTGATTTTTGTTTCAAGATACTTGTTGGGAACAAGTGCGTTGAAACGCATATCAAGGGCAGTCTGAACGGATGCCGACCTGTCACGCCATTCGGAAACGGAACGGATCGTTTGCAGCATATAAGCGGCACGAAGAAGCTCAAGGGGATTAAGGACAGCCCCTGCTTCTGCTCGTCTGAGAGAATTGTTGATATTATGGAGATTGCCGAAAGACGGTGCACCGAAACGGGCGATAAGCGAATGTGCATCGGAAGTTTCGGTGATAAGCTCATTGACTTCAAAGAGATACGGAGACGGTTCAATGGATAAGGCGAGATTTTTGGCATCTTCAAAAGAAGTCTGTTCGGCGAGCATATCGAGAATTTTATCGAGTTCAAGTGATCTGTGATTTTTGTTCATAATTTCATTCCTTTTTTTAGTCGAGTCCTTTAACATTTTTGTAAAAATCGAGAGTTTTGCAGTAAAAATTGTTTTGTGCAAGAAAGAATCTTTCGGAGAATTTTTCCATGTCTTTCATAGAGGAAGGCGACAGGGAAAAAGAGAGTATTTTTTTTGGTTCAGCAGTAATGCAGAAACGTATTGCCGTGATACAGCCCATCGAAACGGAAATGCACTTATGGGAGGCAGCGGAACGGAAACAGCATTGGGGGCAGTACAGGAGATTTTCGATGGGATCGAAGTACATGGAACCGTCCTCTGATTCATAGGCACCGCATTCATTGCAGAAAAGTATATCGGGACATACACCGCTGAGAGTCATGATACGCAGTTCAAAGACGGCTTTGATCTGAGCGAGAGATTTTTTCCTGATGGATATGGCATAGAGGCAGTTGAGAACAAGCTGAAGATAGTCATCAGCAGGCATATTTTCGGGTATCATTTTCATAGCGGATTCGCATATATAATAGCCGAGGGCAAGGTTTTCGATATCGGAGAATGTCTCAAAAAAGCTCTTGATGACTTCCGCACTGTTGATTATGTATTTGTCCCGTCCTTCATAGATTTCAAGACGGGAGTAGGTCATTGTCTGACAGGCTGATGAAAGGTTGGAAGAAAATTTTTTGGCACCTC
>CAMHPW010000033.1 GCA_946187095.1 uncultured Clostridia bacterium
CAGAATTATATAACAGTGTGAGAGATAAAGTGTTGAACTTTGTCGGTGCAGACGACAATTACACTTGCTTTTATGTGAACAATACCACTGACGGCTTGAATAAACTTGCTTCCGCACTCGTTGAAAGTGAAGATGATATTGTACTGTCCACTCGTATAGAACACCATGCAAATGACCTTTCATGGCGTGAACGCTGTAAAACTATCTATGCGGAAGTAGATGAAAACGGACGTGTCATTTATGACGATATCGAAAAAATGCTCAAAGAAAATGATGTAAAGTATGTTGCTATCACGGCAGCCTCAAATGTAACAGGATATGTAACAGATGTTCACCGTGTCGCAAAACTCGCCCATCAATACGGTGCAAAAATCATTGTTGACGGTGCTCAGATCGTCGCTCACAGAAAATTCTCCATGATCGGCGATACTCCCGAAGAAAATATCGACTTCCTTGTATTCTCTGCACATAAAATGTATTCACCTTATGGCGGCGGTGCGGTTATCGGTCTGAAAGACGTACTTAACGAACATATGCCTGAATTTTACGGCGGTGGCATTGTTACCCTCGTTAAAGATGATGAACAATATTATAAAGATGCTCCGTCAAGATATGAAGCCGGTTCACCGAATTATCCCGGAGTAGTCGGTCTTGGAAAAGCTATTGACATATTGCAAGAAATCGGCTTTGACGCTATCGAAGAACATGAAAAAAGACTTAACCGTAAACTCATTGACGGTCTGAAGCAACTTGATGACATAGTGATTTACGGCGATACCGAAAATATTGATGACAGAGTGGGCGTTGTAACATTCAATTTCGACCATACTAATTCATATATTCTTGCTACCAATCTTTCCGAACTTGGCGGAGTTGCCACAAGACGTGGTGCATTTTGTGCACATCCGTATGTATGGCGTATGATGAACCTCACCCAAGAGGAAATAGACAGTTTCGCCAACTGTACCGACATGAATACTGCCGGCATGATACGCATAAGTTTCGGTATTTATAACACAGAAGAAGAAGTAGATGAATTTCTTGCCATGATGCCGCAAATGATACAGGAAAGCGATGCAGTGAAATTTGCCCGTGAAAAAGTCGGAATTACCGATGAAAAAGCAATACAAGGCTATATACAGGAAAGAGTAAAAATAAAATACTGATATTTTCGTTCTGTTTCCCCGAAAGATACATATATATTTCTGAAAACATATATTCTTTCGGGGTGATGTGTCCGTGAAAGTCGAAAAATCATTCTGGAGCAGTTTAATAGGATTCTTTACAGTAAGCCTTATGGGAGTTGTCGGGCATTTTCTCTACAGTCTGTCGGGCAATAACACATTTGTCGGCTTATTCATGCCCGTCAATGAAAGCGTATGGGAACATCTCAAATTACTCTTTTTTCCGTTCATGCTGTATGTACTCATGGAATTTGTACTCTACGGCAAAAAAATTCCGGGATTTCTGTTTTCAAGGATAACGGGCGTTATGACCGGACTGATATTCATTCCGACAGCCTATTTTATTTATACTGCCGTTATCGGTAAAAATGTCGCATTTCTGGATATCCTGCTGTATTTTATCGGCGTTTTCATTTCGTTTGATATCAGCTATAAAAGAATCCTGCACGGTCATGATAAAAATATCTGGCGGACTGTATCGGCAATCGTACTTTTTATAGGAATATCCGCCCTTTTCATAGGCATGACATTTTCACCGCCCGATACCGCCCTTTTTCATTCCCCATAAAAAAAGTCAGACAGCTTTCACTGTCTGACTTTTTATCACTGATTCAGATAATGCAGAAGAAATTTTTCGGCAAGGCTTTGCGGCTTGATATGTTCGCAAGCCTGTTCATGCGTGAACCATTGTGCCCTGTCCACTTCACCTGTATTCAGATGGGCAAGGCTTTCATTGTCCACCGTACACGCATAATTCAGCATAAGCGTATTGGTCTTTGCAAAATACTCGCTTTTATTGAAATGCATATCAACGACTTTCAAGCCTGTTTCTTCCATGACTTCACGCATGACGGCATTTTCCGCATTTTCGCCTTTATTCACATAGCCTGCCACAAGAATATTATTTTTCCTGCCATATTGCTGTATCAAAAGTATTTTGGTTTTATCGGGATTTTCTACGATCATGCTGACCGCCGTTGAAAATATCGGGAATCTGTATTCACCGCATTTTTCACAATAAGGTATCATGCCCTCATTTTCAAGTGTTCTTTCCGTCAGCTTTGAACCACATTCATAACAGTATTTCATTTTGATTTCTCACTCTTTTTTCCTGTAATATATCCCATTGGGACTGACTCTGTTGTATACGAAAGCAAATATTCCTATCCCCAGACAAATCACACCGATTCCTGCTATTGCATAACCGGCTAATATTTGACTGTTGATATCGTCCGATATATCTGTACGGGCAAGCCCCGGCATATCGGTATGAATATATACAGTTTTGGTTTCTCCTGTCTTTGTGCTTTTGCGGACACTTATATCTCTCAGAAAATATTCAAAGCCCTCATATTCATATTTTAAATCCGCTTTAGTGTGACTTCCCCTCGAGATATTCACACATTTTGCTTCCAATGAAACAGCCGTTTCCATGAATGTATCATTTTCGGCTTTTTTCTCATAGCCGTTTTTAGCTACCAGTATGCCCGGTATCAGAAATATCAATACCAGAATGATTCCGACAACATATCCGGCTATATCCTTTTTCGGCTTTTCCATCACGACACCTCCCAAGGATCAACGATTTCTTTCGGCTTTTTCAGGGCTTTCACAATGAACAAAACAGGAAATATACCTACAATTTTCGGTATCTTAACATCATTTGTACGCATTTCAATCATCTCCGTTTCACCATTGATTATGATTATCATACCCCTGATAGCTGTTATTGGGATTATATCCCTGATAATTGTTGTTATACTGATTATCGTAATTCTGATAGGTATTGCCGAAATCATACTGATTTCCCATGCCGTTATGATAATTCCGACAGGTATTCATACTATTGTCAGTCTGATATGTCGTATTGTCAATATATCCGTATTTTCTGATACGCCTGAGATTTGAGATAGCCGTGGACACCATGGAAATTCCCATCAGTGCCGTAAATCCGAAAGCAATTATCATCGGGAACCAATCGCTTTTCTGTTCGGGCTGGACATACTTTCCGGGATTCTCCGGCAGTACATAAACCCTGATATAGTCACCGACTTTTGTATTGGAATCGGCTGAAAGCCTGTGGCAGTCGTAATACTGATCTTTATACAAATAAGTTGCATCGGCATAGTAATAGGTATGCTTTGTCTTTTTCTTCGTTTTGCCTGACTTTTTGGTAGTAGTCGTTTTTGTTTCGGACCATGTTTTCGTACAGACCGCATTGATACTCTCACCCTCTGAAATCGCCCTCTGTGCATAGCTGAAATTGTACACGGCAATTCCTGCCAGAATGCCCGATATCAGAATAAAGATCACGCCCACTATGCCATAAATTCTTGCCGCCCTTTCACTCAGAATCAGTTTACGAGTACGTCTTCTTGCCATTTTCAACAGTCCCCCAAAATTATTTGACAGATATATTATATCATACTTTTTAATAAAATGGGTAGGCTTATCCCGATTTTATTTTTCAAAACATGGAATTATCTCTACAATCCGAAACAATAAATCATTGCACACTGCTAATTGCTAATTGCTCATTGAAAAAGGCACTCCCCATGCCGAAACATGAGAAGTGCCTGAAAATTTCTGTTTACTGAAAGAAGCGATTATTCAAAAATCTTTGCAACAACGCCTGAACCTACTGTTCTGCCGCCCTCACGGATAGCGAAACGGAGTCCTTCTTCCATAGCGATCGGAGTGATCAGTTCAACTGTCATCTCTACGTTATCGCCGGGCATACACATTTCTGTGCCCTCGGGAAGATTGATTACACCTGTAACGTCTGTTGTTCTGAAATAGAACTGGGGACGATAGTTGTTGAAGAAAGGAGTATGACGACCGCCTTCATCCTTAGTAAGAACATAAACCTGTCCCATGAACTTTGTGTGAGGATGAACGGAACCGGGCTTTGCAAGAACCTGTCCACGCTCGATTTCAGACTTCTGAACGCCACGGAGGAGTACACCTACGTTATCGCCTGCTTCTGCATATTCGAGAGTCTTTCTGAACATTTCAAGACCTGTAACAACTGTTGTTCTCTTTTCGTCTGTAAGACCAACGATCTCAACCTGCTCGGAAACTTTGATCTGACCTCTTTCAACTCTACCTGTAGCAACTGTACCACGACCGGAAATCGTGAATACGTCTTCAACAGGCATAAGGAAAGGAAGGTCTGTTGTTCTTTCGGGAGTAGGAATGTACTCGTCAACTGCCTTCATGAGTTCATGAATGCACTCATATTCGGGAGCGTTAGGATCTTTGGAATCAGAAGAAAGTGCCTGATAAGCAGAACCTCTGATGATAGGAGTATCGTCACCCGGGAATTCGTACTCGTCAAGGAGTTCACGGATTTCCATCTCAACGAGGTCGAGAAGTTCGGGATCGTCAACCTGATCGGTCTTGTTCATGAATACTACGATATAAGGAACGCCAACCTGACGGGAGAGAAGAATGTGCTCTCTTGTCTGGGGCATAGGACCATCAGCAGCAGATACAACGAGGATAGCACCGTCCATCTGAGCAGCACCTGTGATCATGTTTTTAACATAGTCAGCGTGTCCCGGACAGTCAACGTGTGCATAGTGACGGTTGGGTGTTTCATACTCAACGTGAGCTGTGTTGATTGTGATACCACGCTCTCTCTCTTCGGGAGCCTTATCGATATTAGCGTAATCTACGAATTCAGCATCGCCTTCGAGGTTGAGAACCTTTGTGATAGCAGCTGTAAGAGTTGTCTTGCCGTGGTCAACGTGGCCGATTGTACCAATGTTAACGTGCGGCTTGCTTCTTTCAAATTTTGCCTTTGCCATTGGAAATTACCTCCTAAATTATTTGTTAAGTTATAATAAGCATTGCACTTGGTCTTATTGTATCAGCAACAAGACCAAATTGCAAGCATTTTTTAAATATTTTTTATCAATCAGTTATCTTTTTTGCTGCGGGCGGAAATGATATCATCCGCAATGCTCTTGGGAACTTCTGCATAGGAATCGGGCTCCATTACATACTGTCCACGTCCCTGTGTCTTGGAACGCATATCCGTTGCATAACCGAACATTTCTGAAAGCGGAACCATTGCCGTGATTCTCTGAGCACCTGCAACCGCTTCCATACCCTGAATCATGCCACGGCGTGAGTTCAGATCGCCGATAACATCACCCATGTATTCCTCGGGAACGGTTACTGTCACTTTCATGATAGGCTCAAGAATGACAGGATCAGCTTTTCTCATACCTGACTTGAATGCCATTGAGGCGGCAATTTTAAATGCCATTTCAGAGGAGTCAACTTCATGGTATGAACCGTCATAAAGAGTAACTTTAACGTCAACGACATTGTAGCCTGCGAGTACGCCTGAGAGCATAGCACCCTGAATACCTGCATCAACAGCAGGGATATACTCTTTCGGGATCGCACCGCCGACAACAGCGTTAACGAACTCATAGCCCTTGCCCTGATTCGGCTCCATACGAATCTTAACATGACCGTACTGACCTTTACCACCGGACTGTCTTGCATATTTTTCGTCAACATCGGAATTTCTTCTGATGGTTTCTTTATATGCAACCTGGGGCTTACCGATATTTGCCTCTACCTTAAATTCACGGAGAAGTCTGTCAACGATGATTTCAAGGTGAAGTTCGCCCATACCGGCTATAATTGTCTGACCTGTTTCCTCGTCTGTATAAGCCTTGAAAGTAGGATCTTCTTCTGCCAGCTTGGCAAGAGCGATACCCATTTTTTCCTGACCTGCTTTTGTCTTAGGCTCGATAGCGACACGGATAACAGGATCGGGGAATTCCATTGATTCCAGAATAACAGGGTGTCCCTGATCACAGAGAGTATCACCTGTTGTTGTATTCTTCAAGCCAACTGCCGCAGCGATATCACCTGCATAAACAGTGTCAATATCCTGTCTGTGATTGGCGTGCATCTGAAGAATTCTTCCGATACGCTCGGAATTGTCTTTCGTTGAGTTGTAGACCTGTGAACCTGCATTGAGCGTACCTGCATAAACTCTGAAGAAGCAGAGCTTACCAACATATGGATCGGTTGCGATCTTGAATGCAAGAGCTGCGAACGGTTCGCTGTCAGAAGAAGGAACTTCTACTTCTTCCTCCGTATCGGGATTGATACCCTTGATTGCGGGAACGTCAACAGGTGACGGCATATAATCCACGATAGCGTCAAGAAGTTTCTGAACGCCCTTGTTTCTGTAAGAAGTACCGCAGGTTACGGGTACCATTGTATTATCAATCGTTGACTGACGGATAACTCTCTTGATTTCCTCGATCGTGGGTTCTTCACCCTCGAAGAATTTCTCCATGAGTTCTTCGTCCTGTTCACAAACGTGTTCAATGAGTTCATCATGGTATTTCTGAGCGAGTTCCTTCATATCCTCGGGAATTTCCTCAACCTTCATATCTTTGCCAAGGTCATCATAATAGATGTCTGCATTCATTTCTACGAGGTCGATAATGCCCTTGAAAGTTTCCTCAGAGCCGATAGGCAGCTGAATCGGAACAGCGTTGCATTTCAGACGGTCTTTCATCATGCCTACTACGTTATAGAAGTCTGCACCCATGATATCCATCTTGTTGACATATACCATACGGGGAACTCTGTATTTGTCAGCCTGACGCCATACGGTTTCAGACTGGGGTTCAACGCCGCCCTTTGCACAGAGGACAGTTACCGAGCCGTCAAGTACACGAAGTGAACGCTCAACTTCAACTGTAAAGTCAACGTGTCCGGGGGTGTCGATAATATTAATACGGTGCTTACCCTTGTCATTATTGCTGCCTGCCCAGAAACAAGTGGTAGCAGCAGACGTAATGGTAATACCTCTTTCCTTTTCCTGGACCATCCAGTCCATTGTAGATGCACCCTCATGAGTTTCACCTATCTTATGGTTGATACCCGTATAGAAAAGGATACGTTCTGTTGTTGTAGTTTTACCGGCATCAATATGAGCCATGATACCGATATTTCGTGTCATTTCAAGTGATACTTGCCTTCCCATTTCATTTCCTCCTTGTTTAGACGGCACACAATGCCGTTATATTACCATCTGTAGTGAGCGAATGCCTTGTTAGCCTCAGCCATTCTGTGTGTTTCATCACATTTCTTTGCAGCTCCGCCTACACCGTTGACAGCATCAAGGATTTCTCCGGCAAGTCTTTCCTTCATTGTCTTTTCGGATCTGAGTCTGGAATATCTTGAGATCCATCTGAGACCAAGTGTCTGTCTTCTCTCGGGGCGAACCTCCATAGGTACCTGATAGGTAGCACCGCCCACACGGCGAGCCTTTACCTCAAGAGTAGGCATTACTCGCTCCATAGCCTGCTCGAATACTTCAAGCGGCTCTTTGCCTGTTTTTGTATTTACAATATCGAATGCACCGTAAACAATCTTCTGTGCAACGCCCTTTTTACCGTCATACATGATGTTGTTGATAAGACGTGTAACGAGCTTTGAATTGTAAACCGGATCGGGCAAAACGTCACGTTTTGCAACATTACCTCTTCTTGGCACTTTACTTCCCTCCTTCACATAAAGGTGATTTCATCGGTACTCGAAAGGATATTTTTCTTCCGCTGTGCGTACAGAGGTTTTTATATATCAAAATACATCTCTGTATCACATTATCAAATAAAATCCTTCGGAACTTTTTCGCATTAAAGCAGCGAATTACTTTTTGCCTGCTTTCGGACGCTTTGCACCGTACTTGGAACGAGCCTGCATACGCTTTGCAACACCCTGTGCATCAAGTGTACCACGAATAATATGGTAACGTACACCAGGGAGGTCCTTAACACGTCCGCCTCTGATGAGTACGACACTATGCTCCTGCAGGTTATGACCTACACCGGGGATATATGAAGTTACTTCAATACCGTTGGAAAGTCTTACTCTGGCAATCTTTCTGATAGCGGAGTTAGGCTTTTTAGGTGTAGCTGTCTTTACAGCAGTACATACGCCTCTCTTCTGGGGAGAGTTCTGGTCGATAGCTCTGCGTTTTTTGGAGTTCCAGCCTTTGAGAAGTGCAGGAGCCTTTGCTTTTTTCTCCGAAACTTCTCTGCCCTTGCGAACCAGTTGGTTAAACGTTGGCAATTCATTGCACCTCCTTGCTCAAAATTTATGGAACATTGTCATAAAAATCGTTCACACTCAAAAAAGTATATATTCAACTTTCACAACACTCTTATTCCATGCAGACACACCGCCTGCAATTTTTGATTATAGCATACTTTTATACAATTTGTCAACTGTTTTTTTCGCATATTTCACTGTTTCCTATGGCATGAAATATCTTGACAAACCACTGCCGCTCATGATACAATAGCATTAGCTAAATTAGCTAATATCAATTTTGAGGTGATAGTTATGTTACAAGTCAATATGTTTGAGGCAAAATCCGACCTTTCAAAGCTGATAAGAATGCTTGAAACAAAAAAGGAAGATGTCATCTGCATCGCACGCAATGGCGTATCCGTTGCACAATTAACTTTGATACCCCAAAAAGACACCGCTAAAAGAATAGGTATTGCAGAAGGTACACTTCTGCTTTCAGATGACTTTGACGAAACTTTTGACAGCCTTGACAATGAAATAGCCGATATGTTTGAGAGGAGTGATATATTTTGAATATTCTGCTCGATACTCATATGATATTGTGGTCACTGTCAAATAGCCCCAAACTTCCGTATGCGGCAAAACAACTAATTCTGAATGATGAAAATGAAATTTTTTTCAGTGTCATTTCTCTTTGGGAGATAGAAATAAAAAGACTCG